>CAZFFP010000200.1:0-1516 GCA_964518215.1 uncultured Chitinophagaceae bacterium | reverse complement strand
GAACTTGGGCACGATCGCGACCATGATGAAGGTCAGGATCAAGCTGGCGATGGTGAGCACGGCGATCGGATAGATCATCGCACCGATGACCTTCTTCTTCAGCGACTGGCTCTTCTCGCGGAATTCGGCAAGGCGGCGCAGGATGACATCGAGCGCACCGGCTGATTCACCGGCCTTGATCAGATTGGTGTAGAGGCGATCCCAGATCTTGGGATAGCGGCTCATCGCTTCCGACAACATGGTACCAGACTGGACGTCATCGGTGACCTTGGCGAGGGCGGTCTTGAAGGTGCCGGGACGCTGCATGTCGTGCAGGATCTGCATCGACTGCACGATCGGCAGACCGGCGTCCTGCAAGGTCGACAGTTGGCGCGAGAACAGCGTGACCACCTTCGGCTTGACACCGCCGAAGCTGAAGCTCATGCCGCCACCTTTGCCCTTGCCGGCGGCGGTGGTCTTATTGCTCTTGGAGCGCACCTCGCGCACCTCGATCGGCAGATACCCCTTCTTCTTGATCGTGGCGATGGCCTCGACCTCAGAGATCGCTTCAATCGAGTCCTGGACCTCTTTGTTGGTTCGCTTGTCGTGAGCCTTGAAGGCGTAAACAGCCATGGGGTTTCCCTTTAGGGCGAGCCGACTGAGGTCGGGCCAGCCTGGAGTGTAGCGTCATGAAACCCGTTACCAACGTGGATTCTGGGGGTATTGCGGGGTATTGCGGGGAGGCGTGTCAGCAGGGCGGTACCGTTGCCTCTTCGTCCTGCGTCCTGGGCCCTTCGTCTCCTTGGCGCGGCCGCCCCTGGCAAGAAGACCTCATCGCATACATGGGCATTGGACCGGATGAATTCGCATACACGGACGCAGGACACAGGACACAGGACGCAGAACGAAGCGGCAATCACTCTTCCGCAGCCAACGTCTCGCGCACCACTTCTTCGATCGTCGTCAGACCAGCGAAGACCTTCTGGATGCCAGAGTCGCGCAGGGTGCGCATGCCGGCGCGTTGGGCGGCAAGGCGCAGTTGGTTGGCCGAGGCCTTGTTGAGGATGAGGTCGCGCACGGTGTCGTTGACCTCCATCATCTCGAAGATGGCGGTGCGACCGCGGTAGCCGGTGCCCTTGCAGTTGTCGCAGCCCTTACCGTAGTAGAAACGCTGGGTGGCGACGTCGCGGGTCTTGATGCCCAGCGTCATCAGTTCTTCTTCGCTCGGCTCGTAGGGCGTCTTGCATTTCACGCAGATGGTACGCACCAAGCGCTGGGCGAGCACGGTCTCAATCGTGGCAGCGAGCAGGAAGGGCTCGATGCCCATGTCGACCAAGCGGGTGACCGCGGTCGGCGCGTCGTTGGTGTGCAGGGTGCTGAACACCAAGTGACCGGTCAGTGAGGCTTCGATCGCGATCTTGGCGGTGTCGGCGTCACGCACCTCGCCGACCAGCAGGATGTCGGGGTCCTGACGCAGGATGGCGCGCAGACAGCGCGAGAAGGTCTTGCCCAGTTCATCGTCGATCGGGACCTGGAT
>CAZFFP010000199.1:289-1525 GCA_964518215.1 uncultured Chitinophagaceae bacterium | reverse complement strand
CTACATTAATGCAATTGGTGGGCAAGATTTATATAATAGAAGTGATTTTGAACTTGCAGGAATAGATTTGCGATTTATAAGTATGGATGCCATATCATATGCCCAATTTGATAATTCATTTGTTAGTCATCTTTCAATAGTTGATGTACTAATGTTTAACTCTCGTGACCAGGTTCGTGCTCTTCTTGAAAAATATACTTTATTATGAATATTTCCGTGTATGTTTCTGGGGGAGCTGGTAGAATTATTCGAATCTTACAGGATCATTACCATGAGGTGAGTAGTTCAATAAAGCTTATTTATTACGACGGTGATTCGAATATCATGCTCAGCGAATTGTGCCAAGAATTAAATATATCATATATTCATAATCGATTTCATACATTAAAATTCGATGAACGCGATCCAAACTTGGCATTATCAAATCATATGCTGAGTGTATTTGAGGAGTCAACAATTGATTATTGCTTTTGTTTTGGCGATCATATATTGAAGGGGCCATTGCTTGAGGTTTTTCGGAATAGAATCATAAACTTTCATCCATCAGTTCTCCCGCTATTTCCGGGAAGAAAATCCATTGATCAGGCAATGGAACGAAATGTCTTTTTCTTAGGAAATACCGCTCATTTCATTGATCAAGGCATTGATACTGGGCCAATTATTATGCAAAATTTCATTTCTAGCTATAGATTTTATGAAAACGGATATGATGGCGTCTTAAATGAGCAAATACCAATGTTTTTGAAAATAGTTGACTGGCTAATGGATAATCGAATTCGCGTTAAGGATAGAAGTGTGATTATTGATGGTGCGAATTATACTGATTCATATTTTTTTCCGTCCTGATTAGTGTTTAGAGGAATTATGGAACCACTTGTTAGTATTTGCTGCATCACTTTCAATCATCAACATTTCATTCGTGAAGCAATAGAGGGTTTTTTGATGCAGCAGACGTCATTTCCAATAGAGATAATTATTCATGATGATGCGTCCACTGATGAAACCCAAGCAATCATACAGGAGTATGCAACTAAGGATAATAGAATTATACCTATTTTACGAAGTGATAATATAAAATCTACAGGTGTAGCTGTGTTTCCTTTTACTTATGAGAGGGCACGTGGAAAATACATAGCCCTTTGCGAAGGTGATGATTATTGGACAGACCCACTGAAATTGCAGAAGCAAGTTGATTTTTTGGAGGAAAATGAGGCTTTTTCTATTTGTTTTCATCCT
>CAZFFP010000199.1:0-279 GCA_964518215.1 uncultured Chitinophagaceae bacterium | reverse complement strand
TGATGATTATTGGACAGACCCGCTAAAATTGCAAAAGCAGGTAGATTTTTTAGAGGCGAACCCAAGCTACAGCTATTCCTTTCACGATGTAGACATAATCAATGCTGAAGGTGATATTATAAAAAATAATGCCTCTCCGGCTAATCTACTAAACAGGGTTCACTTCAGCAAAGAGGATTCGTACAAATCTATTTTTTATATTAATGCGCTCTCCCTTGTATTTCGTAAGCAAACTATGCCCTCATGGTTTAACCAAGCTGATCCAGGAGATAAAGCTCT
>CAZFFP010000198.1:0-1561 GCA_964518215.1 uncultured Chitinophagaceae bacterium | reverse complement strand
AAGTGCACGAGCTACAAGCTCGCGCGAGCTGAGGCAAGATAAAAGGGGTTGTATAATCCATGAATAATTAATCATCGATTAACTCTGATATAATATTCGCCAAAATAATCACACCATTTGTATCAGGAATATTTTTCATATCTAAATACTTATTCATTGGTGTCAAAAAAATATCTTCCTCCGTTCCAACGTAACCAAACAGCACTATTTTGTTTTCAAAATATTTAGAAGAATAATAATCAATATCCTTCAATGAAATAATATCATATTCCCTCTTACTTCTTCTATAAAGAATTTTTCTGGGTACTTGTTCATCCATCGAACCTGGCTCGATTTTAGAATATGTTTTATTGTGATCATAAAATGATGCAACCAAATAGGAAAAATGCCAGTAATTTTTTTCATTATAAACCATTAAGGGCTGCCAGTCAACGATCATTCCAGAATTCAACCCCAAACAAGTCGATAAACCAAGCACCACGCTTTTGCTACCAAAAAAAATCGAATCAGGATAAATAGAAACATTATTTTTTTCAAATGATTCCGCGAATGAAAGCACGGTTTTAGGTGGACTATTGATTGCGATAGATAACAAGGAATCAGTTCTAAAGCTCTCCCTTCCTTCAAAAAGTATGTCAATTCCAACAACTTTAGGTTCATGTTTTTTTAATTTCATAATACCATTCGCTATAGAGTTACGATCAAAATTTTCAACATTAATAATAATAATTTTATCACTTCGCTCTGATGTAAGGTTCATTTTGAATGACTCCTCACAGGAAAAATATATGAACGGAATTAGAATAAAAATAAATATCAAATTTCTCATCTCTTCACTGAAGTTACAACATTCATTCTTTGATGATATTGGGTCTCTGGTGTATTCAATTCCTCCAAGGCTTTCATAACTAATTGATCTAATATTTTGAATGATTTTTTAATTGACTCAATTCCAGGAATATCCTGCGTTAATGCCCTTCCAGACTTATAAATAAATCCTGGCCTTGAAGAAACATGCGGATCCTTTCTATGTGGAGCTCTTTCTAATCCTCCAAAGTACGCAGCTTTATCACTATCAGAATAATTTTGAAGAATTTTAACCAAACGATTCTCGCTATCAACTAAATAATACGACCCTTTATTCGTTACAAGTATACGATCCCCATTTTCGAAGACTTTCACAACTTTATCTACTTTTGGATCAGCCACGTGGAGATGATTCAAACTTTCAATAATGGCACCATTTGCAAAGCCTTTCCAGAAATTACCTCCAGATATTTCGCTCGTAAGACCCCCTGCTGTTCCGGCAATACCTATTTTCATTACTCCACTCTTAAGGCCATCTGCATACGAACCGACAGCAGAGGAAATGAAACCAGTTGCAAAAGTTCCTAAGCCAACATCATTCCCAAAGGCTGAGCCTACCATTAATGATGAGTAGCCATGAGCCGTGGCTCTGAATGCTTCATGCGCAAAAGCTGAACCCCCAATTGGGTTTGTTTTTGTTATGATTTTCCCCATCTTATCTGTAGACTCATAAACCCCTCCTACTCCCCCAAAT
>CAZFFP010000197.1:0-1574 GCA_964518215.1 uncultured Chitinophagaceae bacterium | reverse complement strand
ACCGCCCATATTCATGTTTACATTTACGCTTTCCTGAGTGGTGGTAGTTTGTTTGGGCTGAGTGGTGGTGGTGGTTTGAGTAGTAGTAGTTTTTGTGGCAGCCGGTGCGGGAGCGGTTTCTTCTGCATGATAGGCTACCACGTTTGCCTGACTTGCAGCCGGAGCGGCAGAAGCCACTTCAGAAAAACTGCTGATTCGCAATACATAACCACCCTTTTTGTCTTTTCTGATATTATATACCAAATCGGCAAAATTTCCGTCAGCATCTTGCAAAAACAAGTTTCTGTCAATTGCCGGAAGCGAAGGGTCTTCAAAAATAATTTTCGTGCGGTAGTTCGGGCGGTCGAGGTCGGTAACTTTTACATTGGCACTGGGCGCATTGTTTTGACGAATGCCATCAAGAATTACATAAAAGCGCTCTCCTTCTTGTGAGAAGAAAGTGAGTGAACTTTTTTGGGCAAATGCAAATGCTGTCAATGCGAAAACACTTGCTAAGGTTAAAATGGTTTTTTTCATTGTGTTGAATTTTTATGGTGAATTTGTTTAAAAAATTATTTGGGTTTTGCAGGAGTTGCTGGTTTGGTTGCCGGAGTGGCAGTAGTGTTTACTTTTGTTCCGGTGGTGGTTGAGGGTTTTGCGGGAGTTGTTGGTTTGGTTGCCGGAGTAGCAGTAGAATTTACTTTTGTTCCGGTAGTGGTTGCAGGCTTTGCCGGAGTAGTAGCCGGTGCTTTGCTTCCCGAGCCGCTGTCTTTTTCGGGCTTTATTAAATCGGGTATGATATAATTCTGCGGAGCAAAGGAAATCTGTCTGCCGTAAATCAATTTCACATCTAATCTTTTGGAAGCCATCGAAGGAATTTCATCTGCAAAATCTAAAACTTTATCTGCCAAATCATCGGCTTTATTTCTGAAAGTGCAATTGAGTTTAGTGTAATTATATGCGCTGGTAATTTCAAGGTCGCCTCCAAAATTAGAATCGTTTTTCAGCTTGGTGCGCAAATCGCGAAAATCGCGATAGGTTCCGGTGTTGTAAAACCGCAACTCGAAAGGAGTCCCGTTATTTATCCAACTGCCAATGTATGAGTTGAAGGTATAGAGCAGTTTATTAAAATCGTTTTTTATTGCTTCGTCTAAAGCCGAACGAAAACCTGCTCCTTCCACCGAAGTTTTGGCGCTGCTTTCGAGAATAATGGTTCCCAAGCCTTCACCGGTGCAATTGTCATAAGCCTTTGCCACCAGATTTACTTTGGTGCCGCGCGGAATATCGAAAGCGCCCATGATGGTGCTGGTATTAATATCGCTGAGTAGAATAATAAACTGTGCATCAGCCATAATTCCTAAACGCTGCACGTAGCTGATGCTGGTATCGCTTTCTTCCATCATATTCATGGCTTCTTTGCGAAGCGACTCAAAACGCGATTTGTCAATATAGCGGTATTTATTTTCGGCTAAATGAGCATTGATGCGTTGCACGGCATAATCATAATTGGCGGCATCGGGACCTTTAGCCACACGCGGGTCTGCCATTACCAAAAAGCGAACCCCGCCAATAGAGCGGGCTAACAATTGAAAATC
>CAZFFP010000196.1:0-1578 GCA_964518215.1 uncultured Chitinophagaceae bacterium | reverse complement strand
TGCCGCTGACGAAGGATAGGAACTTTAGTTTGGAAAGTAAAAGCCAATCTCTTGTTAATCAGATGTTTTTGGATATGATGGAAGGCAGAATTAAAAAAATATAAAAAACAAAATATATGTTGCAGCTGCAACAGAAGAAACTGTTACTGGTAGAAAAAATATGCAAAGGATAAAATCCCAAATAGCTATATTCACATTTTTTCCTACAAGTTATTTACATGCTAATACCGTTGGCCATTTTTCGAATAAATCTGAAGAAACTATATTCTGGATATTTGCATTTTTGTACTTCACTTTCATTCCTGCATTAGCAGGAATTGTAGTTTATTTATTATTAAAATTTATAAAAAAAATATTAAAGCTTTACCTGGACTTTGATAATCAAGAATCAAAAGTTTTTAATAGGGCGGAAAAGTATTTGGAAAATCCAATGAGAATCAATGATTATTGCGAGAAATATAAAATTAAAAAAGAGGAAGTAAACGAATTAATAAATACGGGAAAGTTGAAAGCTTACGGCCATAATAATTTTATTTTTATTAATGAAGAAAACTCAAACTGAGAACGATATCCACCAGCATGGATGATCAAACAAAAACTCCCAACACGTCAGGCATGGGTAAAGATGCCATCATACCTGACGAGATCAAAGGCTGGTCGTGAATTTGTCAAAGCTTATGTCATCTTCACGCATTATGCGGAAGGCTTGCACGCTACCATAAAGGCAAATGCCGACCACCATTTCGGGGAAACAACCAAAGCGGACATGATCATAAATAATCAGCTAACCAGTCTCTCCACTCGACCAAAAACCGCGTTGCGGTTTTTGTCGGGAAAGCTTGGTTGAAGATAGCGGCCGCACAACTTTCAAACAACTCTGGGCCGAGTATAATTTTCCTTTGATTCCTATCAAAACCCTATATATTGGAAGCAAGCCATAATGCAACTCGCATCTTGTCTAAAATAACCCAAGGAGAAATACCATGATCAAATTGATATTGACTACTGCTGTTTTATCTACCCTGACCGCATCTGTGGCGCTTGCCGACGAGAAACATCATTCCGATCCGAAGAGCACACCGGTCAAACAAGCCGGAATGACGATGGATAAGAAACAGGAAAATATGCTCAGGATGCACGAGCAAATGCATAAAATCATGGAAGAAAAAGACCCCAAAAAACGTGAGCAGCTCATGCAGGAACACCAGAAGATGATGCATGAGCACATGGGCATGATGCACGGCAACATGATGGGGGATGGTCAGGGTGGAATGATGGGTTCTGGAAAGATGGACACACCAACAGAAAAACATTCGGATCATTCAAAGCATTCAGGAACAAAATAAGTTTTCCAAACCGAATGCCGCACTGGCAGAAAATGTGAAGCAAAAAAATCCCCGCACTAGCCGGTATTTTTATTTCTTTAGTGGTTTCCGTTGCGCTTTTAAAGCCGCAGGCCTTTAAGGTGCGCAACAAGTTCTTTGCTTACTGAGCCTGCCCCATGAGCGCAGCGAGTGTACAGCGTGGCCCGCGAAGTGTATTGGCCATTGGGTATTCTCACACGAGAAAGTAAGTCGC
>CAZFFP010000195.1:0-1585 GCA_964518215.1 uncultured Chitinophagaceae bacterium | reverse complement strand
GCGGACTGCTTACCACTGTATCTCCAATATGAATGGTAAGATATGCCGTATCTTTTTCGTTGCCCGCTTGGGTAATAAGCATGATGGTATATGTGCCGGTATCGCTGTAAGTGTATTGGGGATGCCTGATGCTGCTGCTATCTCCATTGCCGAAATACCATTGCCAATTACAATATTGCGGGCTGCTGTTGTTTAATGTTACCGTGCTGTCTTGTATGCCCACCAATTGTATTTGTGCGATGCTCACATCTCCTTCGGTGTAGCCGCAACTGTCGGTGCGCATTAGCCATGCTTCGTTTCTATTAGGGTAGAAATATGGATGTAAAGTTGCTCCAGAAACGATACAGTCTCCATTGTCAGAAAGCGAAATCATACTCGCATAAACGTGGTCTAAATCATTTCCATTATAATGATTATATTCTCTTTGCCAATATATAGTTCCGGTAGTATCCATCTTAGCCAATAAGCACCGAACTTTCGCATCGGGACCTGAGTCAATGGAAGTGAATCCCACTAAAGTAAATTCGTTAATAGCTGACTGAACAATGCCACGGTAGCCCATATCTATATATGCAGTATTATTTAGTCTTTGCCATTGCAGATTACCTTGCTTATCAGTTTTAACTATATATCCTTTTGTCCGGTAGGTAAAGGTAACTCCCGAAAAGAATTCCTGTTGCCCCACCAATATGTAACCATCATCGGTTATGAGTAAAGAAGAAAGTCCACCTGCAATTTCGTATAGTCCACCATTATAATTTTTTGCCCATTCTTCATTGAAGTTGCTGTCTAACTTCATCAGCAGCAAATTGGAATTTCCGTTATCGCTTCTCTCACCGCCTAATATATAACCCCCATCATCAGTTTTATACCAGTCATAAGCAAAGTTGTAGCTGTTGGCTTGCCCATATTCTCTTTGCCAAAGTTTATTGCCAAGCGTATCTGTTTTTATGATAATGATTCGTGATGAATCGTTATCTCCTAAATATTAATAACCCAACAATAATATTCCCCCATCATCATCCAACAGCATTTTCGTTGGTCGGTCATTATACCCCGCATCTAAATTTTGAAACCATAAGGAATCTCCTTGCTGGCTGAAAGCATGAAGAAAAATATCGGTGCCATATTCCGAGGTGTCTGCCATAGCTCCATTAGCTACAATTGTTCCATTGTGTAATAGAATAGAATGAAAACCTATAACCCCACCATAATCAGGAGTGGTGTAGTGATATTTTCTATGCCAGATAGGATTTCCCGAGGAATCAATTAGTGAATACAGAGCATAGTTGAATCCATTTAATTCAAATGATGCTCCAACACAAAACAGCGAACCCTGAATTTCTCTATGACTTATGAATTCATCATAGGCAAAATTAAAATCGTAAATTCTATTATAATATGTTTGACCTGTTGTTTGAAAACAAGTAAGAGCTTGTATAAATACAACAATAATGAAGCGCATAATTGGGGATTAAAAAAGGGCAGCTATTATAGCTGCCCTTCATTATAAAACATTATTTAACAATCACAAACTGTCTTGCTTTGATAATAGCATTTAAGTTTCTGAGTTGCAGAATATAAA
>CAZFFP010000194.1:0-1637 GCA_964518215.1 uncultured Chitinophagaceae bacterium | reverse complement strand
TGGACAACAAATTACATGTTGATGTTATTAATAGAATTGGTTTATCATTCCATGATAAAATTATGGAAAAAATAAAAGACGATTCGGTTTTGATCGATATATATCATAATATTATTAATACTAAAGAATGATAAAATTGAAATATTTTGACAGATATTACCTTTGAAAGGTAATATTCTAATGTATTGAGTTTTAAATTTTCACACAATTTATAGTTCTTTGACAGAAAAAAGAAGCATGGCTAGATTACAAGCAAAACCTCTTGTGCTAAACGAGCGGCAAAAACGGCTGTTACAACAAGAACGGAATCGGCGGCAAGTTCCGGTTCAACTCCGGGAACGCATCGATATTATTTTGAAAGCAGCCGAAGGAATAACCAACCAGGACATCAGCCGTCAAACCGGGAGTGGCCGCCAACGGGTCATTCAATGGCGTAATCGTTGGGCAATGTGCCAGGCCGATCTAAACGGTTTTGCGCTCGGAATAGAAGGTGGCGGCGTTTCTGACAAGGAATTGCTGGACAAAATGACAGAAGTTTTGTCAGATGCACCCCGTAGCGGCGCACCGCCGGTATTCACTGCTACTCAGCGGGAACAAATCATAGCGCTGGCATGTGAAAAGCCATCTGCGTTGAATTTGCCTTACGAAGAATGGACAGGGCAGTTGCTGGCTCAGGTGAGCGTTGCCAAAGGAATTGTCAGCAGTATTTCCGCCCGGCACGTCAATAAGCTTTTAAAAAAAAGCCATTCACCCTCATAAGGTCCAATATTGGCTGGAACCCAATGTGCAGGATTTTAAAGCCTTTGCTCTTCGGCTGTACATGATCTGCTGGCTGTACCAAAATGCACAATGGCTAAGAGAAAATGAACAGGTTCATGTAGTTTGCCTGGATGAAAAAACAGGGATTCAGGCCATTGAGCGCAAGTTTTTAGTGGATACACCTGCTCCCGGCACATCACGCAAGGCCGATTTTGGCTATAAACGCAATGGCACGATCGATTTATTGGCAGCCAGGGAGGTGGCAGATGCCCAATTAATCCACCATCGTAACAGTGAAACACACAATTCGAAGGACTTTGTGCAACTGTTAGAGGGCGTAAAACAGCAGCTTCCTGCACAGGCATCTATTGTTTTCATCGCCGATCAATACTCTACCCACTTGTCGGAAGAAGTAGTCAGGTGGGTAGCCGGAGAAATTGGTTTTGAAGGAGACTTGGGCAAAAAAGGATACAAAGGTATCCTGCAAAACAAGGAGAGCCGCAGGCTATTTTTGGAGCAAAGCGACCATCGCATTCAATTTTTCTATACCCCAAAGCACTGTTCCTGGTTGAACCAGATCGAAAATTGGTTTGGCTTATTGAGCCGGCATGTCTTGAAAAATGCTTCTTTTAAATCTGTCAAAGAACTGGAGGAACGGATAACCCAATACATTGAGTACTATAATAAGTACCTGGCTAAGCCGATGAACTGGCGTTATGTTGTTCAAAAATGTGTGAAAACTTGAGTCTTAATACACTAACTACGAAGATGAAATTTCGAACTCTCAAACTTTCTAAATGGTAACTTGCTGGTTATCAATTGTTTTTAAAATGAATCAATTTATTCCTTGTAATTGATAAAATAATTTTCGCTAATGC
>CAZFFP010000193.1:0-1640 GCA_964518215.1 uncultured Chitinophagaceae bacterium | reverse complement strand
AAAGTAGTCGTTTTGCCCATCATTATTTGGTGTAAACACATTGGGCATTTCTAAAAAAGATTCTGTTGGCTCTGAAGTTGCGGAGTTTACTTTTATTTGAATCTCAAACTCATCTGTGCAACCAAATTCATCAGTAATGTATAGGGTCACTGTATATGTTCCTTCTGCATTAAAAGTGAAGGATGGGTTTTCATCGTTTGAGTCAATTGTACCATCGGTTTCAAAGTCCCACTCATAGGTAACAGTTGAAGGAGTAGAAGTATTTGTAAAATCTATCGAAAGAGGTTCAATACCTTCAATAGTTGACGCGGTGAAAGAAGCGTTTCCTGTTGTAATTAGCGTGCAACCTTGTGATGTGCCAGGGTTTAATCTAACAAAGCTAGTGGCTGCACTTGCTTGAGCAAAACTCCATGTATTGTCACAATTTCTTTTCCATCCAGAATCATCGTCTCCACCCGTAGGATTGTCTCCCAAATTGGTAATATTGTTTGTATTAATGGTAACAGACTTTGCAGGACAACCACTCACGGCTCCAATGTTTTCGGTTGTGGTGTAAGTCCCCGAGCCACCTTCATAAGTAAATCCTTCAATAAAACTTCCTGTGCAATCAAAAAAAGAAATTTCTTCACCTCCATCGGTAAGCACACCAATGAAATTACCAACGTTTGTAGTATTAAAGCTATTTGTGTTAACATTCCAAACAGAGCTGGCAGAACTATGCCAATTTAAATTTAGGGTTAATCCGGGCCAATCACAACTTGCAGTTCCTCCCGAACAATTTGTTCCAAATCCTCCAAGCACAAAAACACCTCCTGCTGAAATAGATGCCCCTGACGGAATAGTAATGCAATCACCTCTGTCTCCATTATTATCGGTTAAACAGATTACGTAACAACCTATGTCAACGGTTTTGTCGCATTTATTGTAAAGCTCAATAAATTCACCAGTATTATCGGGTACGCCATTTACATTTAGGGCATTAGGATTTGTTGCAAATTCATTAATAATAATGCAAGAAGTGCAATCGGAACATTGTGCAAAAGAAGCGAATGTTGATATAAAGAATAGTGAGCTAAATAAAATACGGATGATCATAAAAATATACATTGAAAAATTCTACACTACAAATTAACACATTCCTTAATTGTTACCCAATTCATTAATGTTATTATTTTCTAAATAATTAGATGAGTAGCCATGTAGAGCAGCATTTATCATGGCTTTACCTAATATAGTGGTAGTGGTAATGTTTTTTGATTTGCGCATAAGCGGAAAGAACGGACGCAATAAAATATATAACAAATTATATAATTTCGTTTTTGATTTGATTCTTTTTTCGGGTAAGATGGCATTCGCTCTAAACATGTATGCCCCACGAGAAGGCAACTTTAGCAAAGCATTCTCGGTTTTGCCTTTTACACGTGCCCACATGATGCGTCCTTTTTCGGAACTATCAGTACCTTGCCCAGAAACATAAGTAAATACCACATCAAGATTTTGCTCTGCAACCAAAGTAGCTAAGCCAACAGTAGGTGTGTAGGTTAATTTGTAAAATTCATCTTCACTCATCCCTACACTTGATACGCCCATGCATAAAAAACAAGCATTGTATCCTTTCAATTCATTTTTGATAGAAGAAA
>CAZFFP010000192.1:0-1655 GCA_964518215.1 uncultured Chitinophagaceae bacterium | reverse complement strand
CGGGCACTGGAACGATTTCGTTATTTTCAACGACACGGTGAGAGTGGTAAATTTTTAATTAGAATCTATGAGCATTCGCTGGCGAAAATATAAGGATGCTAATTTTTTCTCCAACATTTACTTCAATATAGCCGACATATACAACCGCTTGTCCATCGGTTACGAATCGCGTAAAACTGAAATAAAAATAATCAACGATTTTTTGGCCGATAGTCCATATAAAGTAATTAATTGTGCGGATATAAATGCGCTTCCTTACTCAGATACTTATCAGTTATTAAAACGCAACTATCACAATTCTTTCGAAGAAGCGGGCTTTGGTTTCGGCTTCACCTATCATCATTTTCCGTGGCTCATCAGAATAGATAATCAGTTTTCCGACAAGCGTTTAAAAATCAATTATCACTATACGCTGAATGAAATTGAAATATCAGACCACTATCCCATACTAGCGGGCTATTCGTTTTTTTGATTTTACACAATTGAGAATTGCAAGTTTCAAAACTTAATCGTGTTCAGCAAACCTTCCAACCTTCTGATTTGAGGTTTCTTTTTAGTGGCAGGGGCATGAATAAAAACATCGGCAGTGTAACTTTTCTGTAGCGCATCGCTTTCGAAATACCAGGTAACAAAAGGTCCGCCCATAAAATCGTTTTCAAGCTTCCACAACCCTTTGGTTTGATGCACAGAAGCACCCGAAATTTCTATCATTTTCGATTCGGGTGGCAATGTTGAGTCGGTAACCATATAGGAACCGGGATTTTGAGACGAAACATATTTTTTACCCAACATATCGCGCAATTCAATACCGCGATTTGCCCACTCGTGGTGCATCGGCTCTTGATAAAGCATAATGTTAAAACTGATTTCTTCGGTTTCTTTGCGCAGCCACAAAAAATCAGGTTTATCTATTGCCACAAAATAATCAAACGGTATCTCCATGCTGAATCCGAATTTTGTTTGTATTTGCTCCATGATTTTTTTATTCGAACCGCCCGCCATGGCTGCTTCGCGATAACGTTTCAACTCATAACCCAAAAACATATCTCTGATGTATTCGGCATGTTGTGCAAGCAAAGTATCTAAACGCACTGTGCCGGGCGCGAACAAAAACACCACGTTTTGATTTTGCGCCCAGATATTCTTTTTCTTTCCAAGAAAAAAATCGGGATTGTTCAACGCTTTTGCTGCAAGGTCTTCGCCCAAATGCTGCATCACCAATTCGGTAACGCCACTGTTTTCTTCAAGGTCGGCAATGATAAGAATATTGCGGTAGCGTTTGAAGATGCGCTCAAACTTATGCATCGGTAAAAAAGTGATATTGAGTGAAGATTCTGCCTGAGGCAATACATCATAAGGCGCTTTAAACGATTCGGTGATAAAATCTTTGTAGTGCGCGTTCCATTTATCTTCATCCGCCAAGATAAGCACTTCATCAAAACCTCCGGTGGAATCAAGTTCGGAAGTATCAAAATTACAGGAAGGCAGCCATGCAAAAAAAACAAAAATTATAGCGGGCAAATTCAATAGCCTGAATATTCCCGAAGTCAAAAATTTTGAATGTTTCATGTTTCAAAGTTAATTGGAATTGAAACGTAAAAAAGGGGCCAGGCTAATTACTTGGGGAGTAGTGGTTAATTAGGCGAATAATTTTT
>CAZFFP010000191.1:0-1675 GCA_964518215.1 uncultured Chitinophagaceae bacterium | reverse complement strand
GATATTTTTCTGTATGGTGAAGAATATGTGAAAGAAGCCTATTTAACCGAAGAAGAAAAACAAGCAGAATTTGAAAAGCAGAAAAAGATTCTGGAAACCAACGGCAAAATCAAAGAACTGAAAAGCTACCTGAGTGTTGACGACAGAATTGTGTTGAAACTTCAGGAAGAAAATAAACTCTTCAAAAAAGAAAAATACGAACATAACTATCCGCATTGCTGGCGCACCGATAAACCTATTTTATACTACCCGTTAGATAGCTGGTTTATCAAAACCACCGCCATCAAAGAGCGTATGGTTGAGTTGAATAAAACTATTAACTGGAAACCCGAAAGCACCGGCACCGGTCGCTTTGGTAATTGGTTAGAAAATTTGGTGGATTGGAATTTATCTCGTTCACGTTATTGGGGAACGCCTCTACCCATCTGGCGCACCGAAGACGGCACGGAAGAAATATGTATCGGAAGTGTAGAAGAACTGAATGAAGAAATAGAAAAATCAATTGAAGCAGGTTTTTTAAAATCAGAAATCAGAAATCAGAAATCAGAAATTGATTTGCACAAGCCCTTCGTTGACGAAATCATTCTCGTTTCTCCTTCAGGCAAAAAAATGTTCCGCGAAGCAGATTTAATAGACGTTTGGTTCGACTCAGGTGCCATGCCTTATGCACAGTGGCATTATCCGTTTGAGAATAAAGAAGTGTTTGAAAAAAGTTTTCCGGCAGATTTTATTTCCGAAGGCGTTGACCAAACCCGTGGTTGGTTCTTCACACTTCATGCCATTAGCACCATGTTGATGGATTCTGTTGCTTTCAAAAATGTAGTATCTAACGGCTTGGTGCTCGATAAGAACGGCAATAAAATGAGCAAGCGTTTGGGCAATGCAGCCGACCCGTTTGAAACCATTTCGAAATACGGAGCCGATGCCACTCGCTGGTATATGATTACCAATGCGCAGCCTTGGGACAATCTGAAATTCGACATCAACGGTATTGCCGAAGTGCAGCGTAAATTTTTCGGCACGCTGTTCAACACCTATTCATTCTTCTCGCTCTATGCCAATATAGATGGCTTTCAGTTGAATGAACAAAATATGATTCCACTGAAAGACCGCCCCGAAATTGACCGATGGATTATTTCAAAACTGCATACGCTGATTAAAGAAGTGGATGCTTGTTATGCCGATTACGAACCCACCAAAGCAGGTCGTGCGGTTCAGGATTTTGTAGATGAACATTTGAGCAATTGGTATGTGCGCCTGTGCCGCAGGCGTTTTTGGAAAGGCGAAATGAACGATGACAAACAAGCCGCTTACGAAACGCTGTATGAATGTTTGGTGCTTGTTTCACAACTTATATGTCCAATTACACCATTTTTTGCTGAATGGTTATATAAAAATCTGACCGACAATCTTCGTAAATCTAGAAAAGTAATAAATACTTCTTTGGCATTTAACTCAATACACCATACGCTCAACATACTGAATGATTTTGATAATGTAAACAGCAAGTATTCTAAAGAGGATTCCTTGATAAACATGTTTAGGAATAATAGCATGGAGGAGGTTATTGACGAACAACTGAACTATTCCATGCAATTGGCTCAGGAAGCAAGTTCTTTGATTCTTTCTCTGCGGAAAAAAGCCAACATTAAAGTGCGCCAGCCTTTAAGTAAAG
>CAZFFP010000190.1:0-1767 GCA_964518215.1 uncultured Chitinophagaceae bacterium | reverse complement strand
CTTCATTAAAAGCGAAACAAACCTTGTTTTGTATTTTTGCGCTCTCTTAAAAAATCACAACCAACAAAAAATTCCTGCATCCATCATGAATCATCAATTCGAATCGGAACTGAACAACTGGGTAGAAAAAGAAAAAACCGCCATCGAACTCATGCGCGTAGCCGCTCATTTGTGGTTAGACAAATCGGTAGAACTTTTAGTGTTGCGCAGAAAAATTTATGACGACACGGTAAAAGAAGTCATTAACGACCACCTGTATGCTGCCCGTTATCTCGAAAGCCCAATAACTTTAAACATTACATTGAAACTGGCATTGAATATTGCCAAACAGGAAATTCCTCCGGCTCGAATTGATTTAGGTCGTTTGGCGCATGAATATCTAAAAGCAGGTGAACCCGATGCATCGGTGTTTGTAAAAGATCAGTTAGCACACATATTCGGCAATAAAGATTTTCGACTGAAACCCAAAGATGTAGTATTGTATGGCTTCGGAAGAATTGGTCGTTTGGCTGCCCGCATTTTGTCGAACGAAGCAGGAAAAGGTGAGCAGTTGCGCTTGAAAGGAATTGTTACCCGTTCGGGCGAAGCTAAAGACTTGCTGAAACGTGCCAGTTTGCTTCGGAAAGATTCGGTACATGGAAAAATGAAAGGCACTATTGTGGAAGATTTTGACAATGATACGCTAGTCATCAATGGGCAAATGGTCAAGATGATTCAGGCAAAAAGCCCTGCTGATGTGGATTATACCGCTTATGGTATTAATGATGCCATAATTATTGACAACACAGGCGTTTGGCGCGACAAAGAAGGTTTGAGCGAACACCTGAAATCGAAAGGCGCGTCAAAAGTATTGCTTACAGCGCCCGGCAAAGGCGACCTTCCGAATATTGTTTACGGAGTTAACCACGCCACTCCCGGCTACAAAGAAGCGCCCATTATTACTGCTGCTTCGTGCACCACCAATGCCATAGTGCCCGTGTTAGATGTGGTGCATAATACCTTCGGAATTGAAAGAGGACACGTAGAAACGGTTCACTCCTACACCAACGACCAAAACCTTTTGGACAACTATCACAAAAAATTCCGCAGAGGAAAATCTGCTGCATTAAATATGGTGATTACCGAAACTGGCGCATCATCTGCCATTGCAAAAGTGCTTCCGGTGTTGGGCGGAAAATTTACCGGCAATTCCGTGCGCGTGCCCACGCCCAATGTTTCGCTGGCTATTCTCAATTTGCAATTAGACAAACCCACTTCTATTGAAGAAATCAACGAAGTGCTGAAAGCCGCTTCGCTCTATGGCAAATTGGTGGAGCAGTTAGATTTTTCGCTTTCAAATGAATTGGTTTCGACCGATGTTATCGGCAATCCACATGCTTCGGTGGTAGATGCTCCGGCAACCATCGTTTCGCCCGATGGCAAAAGCGTGATTCTTTATGTGTGGTACGATAACGAGTATGGCTACACCAAACAAGTAATCAGACTTGCGAAATATGCCGGCAGCGTTATCAGGCTTACTTATTATTAATGAAGCGTCAATGCCGCGCATAATCGCTTGCTACCTTTTAACTTTGTAACAAATAGAAACACCATGTTTGAAAATCTCTCGGAACGGATAGAAGGCGCTTTTAAAAATCTTAAAGGCGAAGGAAGAATTTCGGAAATCAATATTGCCACTACGCTCAAAGAAATTCGCAGAGCTTTGGTAGATGCCGATGTGAATTATAAAATAGCTAAAGAATTCACCGACACGGTAAAAGAAAAAGC
>CAZFFP010000189.1:0-1769 GCA_964518215.1 uncultured Chitinophagaceae bacterium | reverse complement strand
TTATCTGGCGATATCTCAAAATGGCAGAATTTGCCGAGCCGGAGCCTTGAAAGCCCAAGCAGGAAAATCTATTAACCATTATTCTGAGTGTTCCGGAATAATTTGAATTCCATAATACAGATGCTCTATCGCCAGAACAGACAGGTCCATTATCATCATTATAAAAAACCACAACATTCGAGGGATTATAACCTGTCAATTGCGTATTGAAAGGCGAAGCACAGGTTTCAAACTCATATTGCGCTCCATTTACAACACTATAGCTCGAATAAGTGCCTGACCCTTGTTGAGTTTGGTTTTGAGTTCCGCAAGGAGGAACCAAATTCGAACCACCTTCATCAAATGCAGACAAGGGGCAAGGACCTGTAACAACCGGACAACTCAACAAAGTAACAGTAACAGTTGTAAGTGTTGTATTACTGGTACAGAAGTATTGATTGAGCTTCACATCATAATTTCCATTTACAGAAGGTATAAAATCTAATGATGCTTGCAAGCCGGAACAAGCCGGTCCATTATCATCATTATATCCTAACGAACCACCCCCACCTTGAGGATATATCGTAAGTTGAGTATCATAACTCGCCCCGCAGGTAGAAATCCTATAAGTGCAACCAGCAGTCATGTTAAGTACTCGCACTATTTCTCCGGCATACATATTAAAGCACGAAGAGGACTGCCCTGCCACCGTAGGAGCAGAAATGCCAGGGCTACACCAAAAATTTGAACCGCCAGCGGTGTAGCCGCATTGAGCAAAAGAATAATTGTTAAGAAACAAGAAAGAAGAAATAAAAAAAAGGGCAACAGCCACCCTTAAGTTGGTTGGGATGAATTTCATCATAACGGTTTTGGTCTTAGTTGATCGTAAAAAATATACTCGAACAAAAATAAAAAAAGAAGTGAGAAAATTTTCAGCCGTCTAAAAATATGAAATATAATGAATGTTTATAAGCGGGCTAAAACATTAGCTGCTGTGCATTGGCATGTAAAAACAATTATTTAAGAGTTGCCGAAAGTATCTATTACATGAACAATTTCTTTCCATTGTGCAAAGTTTATCATGTG
Source organism: uncultured Chitinophagaceae bacterium (assembly GCA_964518215.1). Classification (GTDB taxonomy): domain Bacteria; phylum Bacteroidota; class Bacteroidia; order Chitinophagales; family CAIOSU01; genus CAYSGX01. The sequence continues at coordinate 704 of CAZFFP010000189.1, read as the reverse complement.
TCCGGTTCGCGAAAAAGTTTTTAATTCCGCATTCGGAATTTCCCTTTGCAAGCGAATACATTGCAAAAGTGAAGGTATAATTTTATCATTTTTACCTACAAAAATTTTTACAGGAAATTTAATGTCTTTGTAATGAACTGAATTTTTTTTCAGAATTACTCTTAGAGTAAGCAAGTTGGTAAATTCCGATTTCAATTGGTACCAGGAAGATAGTTGGTCTTTAGAGTGTTCTTCATACACCGGATGCAGCAAATCGGCATTCGGACGAAAAGCATTTCGTATGAGTGGTTTGAAAAATATAGTTTGAAAAATTAACACTATTCTGAATAAAAATAACCTGATAAATTTCACATCAAGTAGAAATAATTTCAACAGCCACATAGAAGGAAACGGATACAGCAATGGAGCCAGCAACAAATACTTTGCTCGATATTCAGGATACCTTACCGCAAAATTGATTGCCAAAGCGCCCCCCAATGAATGCCCGACTATTAAAGGGTTTTGAACTTTGAGTTGGTCCAACAATTGTTTGATGATTTCGTTTTTATCGTCAATAGTCAGTAAATGCTCATTCATAATAGCAGAATAGCCCGAGCCCGGTCGGTCCACACAAATCACGCGGTATTTCACCTTCAACTCAGGCATCATCGGACTCATCAAAAAATCGTTCATAGAACCGGTAAGCCCGTTAATCATCACTACGG
>CAZFFP010000188.1:848-1892 GCA_964518215.1 uncultured Chitinophagaceae bacterium | reverse complement strand
TTTTTACCAAGCTGTTGAAAATACATGAGGCTTGTGGTGTAATATCTGGTAAAAGTAATGCGAGCATCGGCAGCAGGATTATTAAAAAGTGCTTTGGAACCAATCAGATTGTTTGCAGAAACTCCCACCTGCAAAGATTTAACAGTAAGATAAATTCCCGTATTCACTTCGGGCGCAAAAGCGCTTACTTGACTGTTGAGTAAATAATCATCGTTATGATTTATTGACGATTCGTAGTTGCCTTGTGGCGCTCTGAGCAACGAGCCATCCAGGCGATGTTGGAAAAAACCTGCCGATAAACCAAAAGATATGTTGCCAAAATTGAGTGGCTTGCGATAAGCATAAGCCAAATGAAAATGTGTGGTGCGTTGCGCTCCCATCACATCGTTGGCTATAAAAATGCCTGCGTTTGAATTGCCGACATTCAGAGGCGAATGTGCCGAAAATGTGAGCAAAGCAGGCGCTCCTTCTATACCCGACCACTGTTGCCTGTAAAGCGCATTGATGTGAACAGAATTGTCGTAGCCCGCATAAGCCGGATTATACACCATCTGATTGAACATGAAATGCGTGTGTTGCTGTGCATTCTGTGCCTCAACACGAATGAAAGCAAGCGTTGCAATGAAAAATAAGAAATGGAATTTTCTCATGAATTGACTTCGGAAAGTTAGTGAATAATATTCACAAACACTCAACGATTATTGACGTTGCTGATTGTAAATACTTTCAAATCTTCAACAGGAGCATGGCAAACATGGTTTCGGCAATGGTAAATCAGCGTTTTGTTTTCGACATACCTTCCAAAAGTTGGAGGCAATATTTCATTTTCTTTCTCACCGGCAATGATGATACTTCCGGGAAAAAATTGTTTTGAAATATGTTGCGCATAATTCTCAAAATCTTTTCCCAACACAACAATTTCATCCAAGCCTTTGTGAACATACAGCATTTGTATTGCCCAGTTGCCAAACGATAGTGAGTGTTTGGCAATGGCATTTTCCAGATTGAAAATCATTTGGTCGGCAATAGATTTATAGTTGTTGT
>CAZFFP010000188.1:0-826 GCA_964518215.1 uncultured Chitinophagaceae bacterium | reverse complement strand
ACCATCATATACTTCAGTTTTGCGGGCAATAACATCTTGCTGCCATCGGGGCGTGTAGTTAAACAAGCCCGAACTTTGAACATAATAATCCTGCACTACAATTTCTGTAATGCGGTTAGCTTCCAATAGATGTTCAGCATTAAAATCAATTTGATAAACATCTACACAGGCGGCAATAAGCAAAGCCATATCATCTAAAAAAGCGGGTTGCGTGGCTTTGCCGCTTTTGTAAGTGTGATAAAATTTGTTTTCTTCAGAATTGAAAAAGTTTTTCTTCAGAAACGAAATATTTTTCACTGCGAGTTGCTTATATGAATCAATTCCCGTTGCCTGAAAGCATTTCGCCAAAGCGCTGCAAAGCAGGGCGTTCCATCCCAACAAAATTTTATCGTCCAATCCGGGGCGCACTCTTTTGCTTCTATCTTGCAATAATTTTTCAGCACAACTACTTATTTTGTTTTTGAAAGGTTCAACATCAATATTGTTTTCGGCAGTAAATTCGTGTGCTTCTTTTTTTCTATTCAGAATATTGTTTCCTTCCCAATTGCCTTGCTCTGTAACATGGAAATATTTGCAGAAAATTTCGCTGTCGTGTTTCAGCGTTTCGTCAATTTCTTTTTTCGTCCACACATAAAACTTCCCCTCCTCCCCTTCCGAATCGGCATCTAATGCCGCATAAAAACCGCCTTCATCCGAGAGCATTTCTCTTTCTAAAAAACCAATGGTTTGCGCCATCGCATCTTTATAATGTTCGAGTTGGGTAATCTGATATGCTTCGGCAAGCGAATGTAACAGCAGCGCGTTATCGTAAAGCATTTTTTCGAAG
>CAZFFP010000187.1:0-1942 GCA_964518215.1 uncultured Chitinophagaceae bacterium | reverse complement strand
GTATAACTTTGCCATTCTGTCAGTTTCTTTCCGCTGGCACAGACTTTGAAAAGCTTGAACCAAACAAAAAAAAACTTCAACTCATGAGTACTGAAACAGGAACCATCCATGTACAAACGGAAAATATTTTTCCCATCATCAAAAAATTTCTTTACTCCGACCACGAAATTTTTCTACGCGAATTGGTATCGAACGCAGTAGATGCTACCCAAAAACTGAAAAAGCTTTCTTCTATGGGCGAAGCCAAAGGCGAATTGGGCGACACCCGTATTGACATTGTTTTGGATGCCGAAGCCAAAACCCTCACCATACGCGACCGGGGCATCGGCATGACGAGCGAAGAAGTGAAAAAATACATCAACCAAATTGCTTTTTCTTCGGCAGAAGAATTTTTAGAAAAATTTAAGGGCACAGAAGGCGCTCAAATCATCGGACATTTTGGTCTGGGTTTTTATTCTGCTTTCATGGTGGCAGACAAAGTGGAAATTTTCACTCTTTCATTCAAAGATGGCAGCGAAGCAGTTCGATGGGAATGCGATGGCAGTCCGAATTTTTCTTTAGAACCCACTCAGAAAACTACCCGTGGAACAGAAATAGTGTTGCATATTAATGAAGAAAGCAAAGAGTTTTTGGAAAGCAGCCGCATTCAGGGATTGCTGAATAAATATTGTAAGTTTCTCCCTACAGAAATTCGATTTGGCGCTAAGGAAGATTTTGAAGATGTAGAAAAACTCGCCCAACTTCAGCCAATAAATAATACCAATCCCGCTTGGACTCGCAAACCGGCAGATTTGACTAACGAAGACTATCAGAATTTTTACAAAGAATTATACCCTTTCTCTGAGCCACCTCTATTCTGGATTCATCTGAATGTGGATTATCCGTTTAATCTCACGGGCATTTTGTATTTCCCGAAAATGCATCAGGGTTTTGAAATGCAGAAAAACAAAATTCAGTTATACAGCAATCAGGTATTTGTAACCGATGCGGTCGAAAACATAGTGCCCGAATTCCTCATGCACTTGCATGGCGTTATTGATTCGCCCGATATTCCGCTTAATGTATCGCGCAGCTATTTGCAAAGCGATGCCAATGTGAAAAAAATCAACAGCTACATCACCAAAAAAGTGGCGGATAAACTTCAGGAATTATTTAAAGAAGACCGAAAAGCTTTCGAAGAAAAATGGGAGCATATCGGCTTGTTTGTAAAATTCGGAATCATCAGCGAAGAAAAATTTCGCGAGAAAGCCAAAAGCTATTGCCTATATCAAAACACAGAACATAAGTTTTTCACTTTTGAAGAATATCGCGAACAAATTAAAGCGCAACAAACCGACAAAAACGAAACGCTTGTTGCCTTATACACCACCAACGAACAAGACCAACACCAGTATATTTCAACTGCCAAAAACAAAGGCTATGATGTATTGTTGCTCGATACTGTAATAGACAGCCACTTTATTAATCATATAGAAAGCGCTGAAGACAAAGTATCGTTTAAGCGGGTAGATGCCGACACAGTAGATAATTTGATTGAAAAAGATACTGCTCAGGAATCTGTATTGAGTAAAGAAGAACAAGAACAAATAGAAGGACTTTTCAAATCGCATATCAACAGTCCATCGGTAACGGTTCAGTTAAAAGCTCTTTCGCCCGAGGAGCAACCTGCCTATATCACTCGTCCCGAATTTATGAGGCGTTTCAGCGATATGCAGGCAGTGAGCGGACAAAAAAATATGATGCCCGAATTTCTCAATTTGGTGCTCAATACCAATCATCCTTTGGTTGGAAAAATTCTGAACGAAAGCGCTGATGAAAAAAAGAACGAACTGGTAGAGCAGGTATATGACCTCGCGTTGCTTTCGCAGGGAATGTTGAAAGGCGAAAAACTCACCAATTTTATAAAACGAAGCGTAGGGCTGATAGGGCAATAAATTCGGAA
>CAZFFP010000186.1:0-1947 GCA_964518215.1 uncultured Chitinophagaceae bacterium | reverse complement strand
CCACAGATTTTATTTCGGTGCCGCATACCGTCCCAATGTTGTCGCTCGAAAATTCTTACAATGCGGCAGACCTCCTCGATTTTCACCGGAAAATAACTGAACTGACAAGTGTTGCAGACATTAGCTATTGTGTGGAACCGAAGTTCGATGGCAGCAGTATAGCGCTTATTTATGAAAACGATTTTTTAGTGCGTGCCGCCACTCGTGGCGATGGCGTGGCGGGTGAAGACATTACCAACAATGCCAAAGTAATTCGCTCCATTCCGCTTTCAGTGCCTTTTTCAAAACTCGGCATTACAAAAATTGAATTGCGTGGCGAAGTGGTGATTTCGGCAGAGTTTTTCAAAAAAATGAATGAAGCGCGAACACAACTTGGCTTGCCGACTTTTCAAAACGCGCGCAATACCGCAGCCGGAACCTTGCGTATTAAAGACCCTTCGGAAGTTGCCAAGCGCGGACTCGAAGCATTCGTGTATCAGATTGCTTATGCCGAAGATGCCGAAGGTAAATCGCTATTAGGAACCACACTCCTTTCGCACAACGACAATATTCATCTGTTGCACGATTTGGGTTTTAAAACACCCACTATCGAAAAAAAATTGGGCGACATACATGAAGTCATTGCTTTTTGTGAAACATGGGAAAACAAACGCGACAGCTATACCTATGAAATTGACGGCATGGTGATTAAGGTGGATAAAATGCAATATCAGCAAAAGGTGGGCGCAACGGCACATCATCCGCGCTGGGCTATTGCTTATAAGTTTAAAGCCAAGCAAGCCACCACCACTTTGGAGCGCGTAGAATTTCAGGTGGGCAGAACAGGCGCGGTAACACCCGTTGCCAAACTCACGCCCGTTCCATTGGCGGGTGTTACCATTTCATCGGTTTCGCTGCACAACGAAGATTTTATAAAAGAAAAAGACATTCGCATTGGCGACACCGTGATGGTGGAACGTGCCGGAGAAGTGATACCCTATATTGTCGGAAGTATTTCAAACGCAAGAACCGGAAACGAGCAGCCGGTGATGTTTCCTAAAAACTGTCCCTCGTGCGAAAGCGAATTGGTGAAACCCGAAGATGAAAGCGTGTGGCGCTGCGTGAATGCCGATTGCCCGGCACAGGTGGAAGAAAAACTCATTCATTTTGTGTCGAAAGATGCGATGGATATTGATGGCATGGGCAGAGAAATTGTGATTCACTTTGTGCAATTGGGATTCATTAAACATATACCCGAAATTTATAAACTCGACTATGAAAAAATTCGTCAGTTGGAAGGTTGGAAAGACAAATCTGTAAGCAACCTGCGCGAAGGCATAGAGCAATCGAAACACCGTCCGTTGTGGCGACTCATTAATGGCATGGGCATCAGGCATGTAGGAGTTACTACTGCGAAATATCTGGCTCATCAGGTGCAGCATTTGGCAGATTATAAAAACTGGTCGCTCGAACTGCTCATGCAATTGCAGGATGTAGGACCCAAAGTGGCGGCAAGTATTCACGAGTTTTTTTCCAACGAACACAATATCGAACTCATCACTCAACTCGAAGCGCTGGGCGTAAACGTAATCAATGATGCTTCGCAAACATCAGTATCTGATAAACTTTCGGGCAAAACATTTTTATTCACCGGAACACTTTCAAAATTTACCCGCGATCAAGCCAAAGAATTAGTGGAGCAAAACGGTGGTAAACTTTTGAGTGGGGTGAGTAAAAATCTCAACTATCTGGTAGCCGGAAGCGAAGCGGGTTCCAAATTAGATAAGGCACAAAAAATTCCTTCCATTCAGATTATCAATGAAGATGATTTTTTGGGAATGATTATATAAAGTCAAGTGGTTTTATGCAGCATTGCGCGAAAACTGCTTTATGGCATTCAGTTCAGATTGTTTTTGATTTTTTTCTTCTTCAATATCATAATCATCTTGTAGCCCCAACCAAAATTTG
>CAZFFP010000185.1:0-1956 GCA_964518215.1 uncultured Chitinophagaceae bacterium | reverse complement strand
GGATAAAAAAGCGGACAAAGAAAAAATGTAATGCCATTTATAATCATCCCCCGAAAAAAGATTAAAATGACTTTAATTAATGAGCCGTATTGAGATCGAAAAGAACCACAATAGTAATACTCGATCTTCTAGTTTTTCATTAATCCTGTAGAATCCCAGCTTTAATTCCAAAATCAGGGATGATTATGTTAATTGGTGAAAGCTTGCCGTTTATTCGCAACTATATTTCAGCGGTCAATGACTGCATCAAACAGAAAAATCCAGATAATCAACTATCGCGCTTACAATGTTATTGGCTATCGTTTGTTATATTGGGATTGCTGGTTACCAATAGCTTTTGTTTTGCACGTTTTGAGCGATTTGGATTGGGACGTTTTAACGTTAGGCAAATGAGCTGGATGTTTCGACGCGCTCAAATTTTTTGGGATTCCTTATTGCAAGCAAGTGTGAAGCATGTGATCGCGGCGTATAAAATACATTATGGCGTATTGGTTATTGATGATAGCGACAAGGAGCGATCTAAAAATACGACTGATATTGCGAAAGCGCATAAAATACGAGATAAAAAAACAGGCGGATATATTAATGGCCAAAATTTAGTATTTTTATTATTGGTTTGTGAAAAAGTAACATTACCTGTTGGTTTTGTTTTTTATGAACCTGATCCAAAAAAAATTTCATGGCGAAAAGAAGATGCTCGTTTGCGAAAAAAAGGAGTTGAAAAAAAATATCGCCCAGCAGAACCAGCACCTAATTCAGATTATCCAAACAAAAAAACATTGGCATTGAAATTAATATCTGATTTTTCAAAAACATTTAGTGAAATCCGTGTGAAAGCAGTAACGGCAGATGCTGCGTACGGCACACTGGATTTTATGGAACAATCAGCGCTCGCAACGAAACAATCTCAAGTGATTAGCCAAATTAAAAAAAGCCAGCTGATACTCGTTAATAACAAAGAAATTACGGTTGAAAATTTCTTTAAAAATTATCAAGGCCACACAGAACAAGTGACATTACGTGGCGAGGAAAGAACAGTGACCTATCGCAGCGGCACATTTAAAGTGAAATCACATCAGAAAAAATATTGTGTGATTGCGCTTAAATACGGTAACGAAAATGAGTACCGTTATTTAATTGCGCGCGACATGACATGGCTTGCAATTGATATCATCAAAACCTTTGCATTTCGATGGCTTGTCGAGGTTTTTATTCAAGACTGGAAGCAATATGAAGGGTGGAATCAAATGGCCAAACAACCAGGCGTTGAAGGATCAAACCGCGGTGTGATCTTGAGCTTGCTGTCTGATCATGCGCTATTACTTCATGATGATCAGAAAGCCTTGCTTGAAAAAAAAGGGCCTGCTGCAACAGTGGGGTCGTTACGCGAAAAAGTTATGACGGAATCATTAATGAGTTTTATTGAAGGAATTATATCAAGTGATGATCCAAAAACGCTATTTGCACAACATGCAGATAAAATCTCTGAACTGTTTGAACTGCAATCTTCAATTAAGCATTTGCGACATGCAGATATGGAGTTTCTAGCGGAAAAAATTTAATTTCATGTTTGATAGGCAGAAAAACTAGAAGATCGAGTGATAGAGTTGAAACAGGCTTATTACCAGCTTTTTCAATTGCTCGTTCGGTACGAAATGGTGCTAATGTATCTCTTTTTGTTTCCATACCTTATTTCCTTGAAATACCTTTTTTAAATCTCTGTACGATTAAAACTGCGACAATATCACAGTAAAAGTGCTTTGACTAGCGATAAACATTATTATAGTTACCGTAATTTTATTTGTTATCCCCTATTGCTAAGCCTATTATTAAATACTATTATGTATTACATACTATAGTATTAGATAATCAGAGAGAACCTATATGGCTCGTATTGGCATTACTTATCAGGATGTGGCAGAAGCTGCTCACTCGCTACAAGGCCAACAAAGAAAT
>CAZFFP010000184.1:0-1992 GCA_964518215.1 uncultured Chitinophagaceae bacterium | reverse complement strand
CTTTTTCAAAGTAATCAATTACATTAAAGTCAACATTGGCAGGCAAAATATCTTCGCCAATGCCTTCGGTGATGTAAGGGTAAATTTCTTTCTCGTCAAAAATGCCCGTCTCTTTATATTTTTTGAATACCGAACCATAGGTATCAATACCTAAACATTGCACCTTTGGGTTTTGTTCTTTTAAATATTTACCCACACCTGAAATGGTTCCACCTGTACCAACACCTACAATAAAGTGGGTGATTTTTCCTTGGGTTTGTTGCCAAATTTCAGGACCTGTACTTTCGTAATGCGCTTGGCGGTTAGATAAATTATCATACTGGTTTACGTACCATGAATTAGGCGTTTCTTTTGCTAATCGTTTGGAAACAGAATAGTATGAGCGAGGGTCGTCTGGAGAAACAGCTGTAGGACATACTACTACTTCTGCACCAACGGCACGTAGTATGTCCATTTTTTCTTTTGATTGTTTGTCGTTCAATACACAAATCAATTTATACCCCTTAATGATACAAGCTAGTGCCAAGCCCATACCTGTATTACCAGATGTGCCTTCAATTACGGTTCCGCCTGGTTTTAACAAACCAGCTTTTTCGGCATCTTCAATCATCTTCACCGCCATACGGTCTTTCACAGAGTTACCAGGGTTGGTGGTTTCTACCTTAGCCAGCACAGTAGCTTTAATGTCTTTGGTAATTTTGTTTAGCTTGATAAGTGGCGTGTTGCCAATGGTTTCAAGAACGTTGTTGTAATAATTCATTTTTTTCGTGTTAGTGTGTTGTCGTGTTAGTGTGTTATCGTTATTTTTTTCGTTAACATTTTTTTCGTTAACACGCGTTTAGTCTATTTTAATTGCTTTGGTTATGGATAACTTATTAATTAATCGTGCAGGAAAGTACAAGGCAAAAGTACAAATAATTAGCGCTCCTAAATTAATCGCTAAAAACCACATTACAGTCCAATCCATAGGTACAACAGACACAAAGTAGTTGGCTTGCGGTAAGGTGAATATCTCTAATTGGTTTTGCATTAAAATAATCAAATATGCTATTAGATTTCCCCATAAAAGTCCTCTTAAAATGATGAAGCCCCCTAACGACATAAATATTTTTGTTACAAATGATTTATTTCCGCCCATGGCCTTCAATAGGCCAATGGTTTTACTTCGCTCAATAATTATAACCAATAGGGTAGATGACATATTTATTACGGCAACAACAATTAATAGCGATATAATTACATAAACGTTGGCGTCTAACAAATCTAACCACGCAAAAATTTCTGGATGTTTGTCAAATATACTTGAGGTGTTAAATAAGGGCCCCGCAATAAGTGCAACATCTTTTGTTGCTTTTTCAAGATGTGAAAAATCCTTTAGATTAATCTCAAAGCCACCACAATAGTTTTGTCCTGTTCCATTAGGCGTAAAAGTGGTTGTGATGCTTCCAATATCATTAAAATATCTAATGGTAGAATCGTTTATGGTTTCTGTTTGGAGTTCCTTAGCGCAAATGCATAAATCTTTTCTTTGCATTTCAACCTTGAGACGCATTGTTGACGTGTCAGGCAGTAATTCATTTACGTAGTCGGTTTGCGAACTACTTGTTATCACCTGAATAACGGTATCTTTTTCGGGGCAAAAATAGACTCTGTTATTTGTGGTATTTATTTTTTCGCTCCATTGGTAGTTATAACCACTAGCGTTGCCAAACGTTTTGGCTTCAATAACTACATTGTGATTAAGGCATTCGGGGCTTATTATTAACACCGTTCTTATTCCCCAATTATTAAGTTGTTGTAAATGGTGGATATCAATTAATACCATTTTTTGGTCAAGCTCTTCGAGACCAGTTTCGTATATGCCACCTACAACAAACTTTCGTTCTTTAGGAACATCGCCTTCTACAAAATAGCCCGAAATTTTATCATGTAGTTGGATGTTTAATTTGCGAGAAATAAATGATGAAATGATGATGCTGTCATTAGGTTGAT
>CAZFFP010000183.1:0-1997 GCA_964518215.1 uncultured Chitinophagaceae bacterium | reverse complement strand
TAAATTGAACATCGCCATCAAACCATGCAGCATAAGTTAGTGAACTTGCAAGACCGAATGCCGCACCGTAAACGCCTATATTGGTTTCTGCATTAGTAGCAACATTATACGAGCCGTAGGAGCGAGAGTTTGGAATAGGTGTAATCATGTTGGGTTGTGGTGTGTTGCCTAAAAACCATCCACCTGCATTCCAACGGGTAGCATTACGTGCAGCCCCTAAAACGCCAAAATTAAAAGTTTGAGAGGTATCGTTATTATTGTTGCATTCTGCCCAAACTCCGTAATTGCGTGAGTTGACGATTTTATTTTTATTTTCGAATCTGCCTACAATGGTTGCAAAATGATTGGTATTTACAGTGTCTTCGATAACTTCTAGTTTGCCTTTCAGTGGGGTGCCACAAACCACGCCTATTCCCACACGGTTATCGGTAGTATTTTTAATTGTATCGGAGCGGTCGGTAAAATAAAAGTTATGGTCGTTTAAATCGAATTTAGAATCGTAGGGCAGTTTGCTAGATACGGTGTCGGAACAAGCATAAAAGAAATTTTTGCGGTATTTAATACGGCCGTTTTTCAGCGAGTCCCATACTAATACAAAAGGCAAACCCGTAGTATCTTCCTCAACCCAACGCAAATTTTGTTGCCCGTTTACATCGAGCGAAAGTTCGTGTCTTCTTACCACATTATGGTTAGCACCATAAGAAAAATCATCGTACATGTTGATGCCCACAAAACCTGTATCAACAAAATTGCCGTTTGTATTAAACCAACGTGGGTTAATAAGTAAGTTCCCTTCTGTAAGTGGATTTCCCGAGCCTGTTGTTTGCAAATCGGTATAAATGCCCCCCATTTGTGTATTATCCGGTGTTTGTGTTAAACGAAGATTAACTATCATACTAGTATCAATGGAATAAACATCTAAAATAGCTTTGGGGGTGAATGTATTTAAGCCGTTAATATTACCACCTTGTACACTTAGTTTATTATTTGGTCCGAAAACATCACCCATACCAACTCTTCCGTTACCTTTAATAACCATCGCTGTACGTACTATATCGTCCATTCCTGTATTTACAAAGGCAATTCCGGAAGCCCCTCCGTTGGGGAAATTATTGTTAAAATCGGTTTTTTCGAAAAGTAAAGCATCATTATAATTAGCAAAGAAATGATTATCCCATCGCAAGCGGAAACCGTCTCCGGTAGGAGGTCCCAGCATATTGGTAGCACCATATAAAATAGTGCCATGCCTGCCTGGCTGAATATTGCTTGAAAAACCACTGATATGTGTAGCACGTATAGCACCATGCGAAGCTATTTTTCCATTTACATCGTAAGCAATGCCCGGGGGATATGCTTCATTGAAAGGCGTGCGAACTTCCAGGTTCCCATCCTGATTAAAGCGTGCCCGTTCGTTTGTGCCGTTTGTGTTTATGATTATACTACTGGTAGGCTGCGTAGCTTCCAGTACCGCATTTACCGTGTTTGCCGGTACAAACAACCTGAATTTTTGGGTAAGAGTATTGGCATTTGGACCGGTAAACAATTGCCATTGGTTTACTGCATTTTGATTGCCATCGGTGCGAAACAAGTTACCTACAGGAAAAAATGGAGAGTTTGGCATTAATAGTTGATTAACGTGTAAGTTGGCTTGGGGGCGGTTAAAGTTGGTAAAAGTACCAACACCAACACTGCGAGTTGTTGGTTGTGTTCTAATGTCTGGTAATAATGCGTTATTCCATTGAGCATTACTTATCATCGGTAACCCTATCAGGCTACCGATGATGATTTTTTTTGTAATATTTTTACTCACTAACATTTTTGAAATGTTAAAAGAGTTTTCCGATGTGTCAGAACAGGCTGTGAATACGTTGTATTTCATAATAATTGGTTTTAAGTGTTTGTAATAGGATTAGTTGAGTAATGTAATAAATCCTTTTTTTGTTTCTTGTTTTCCTTCTTTGGTTGTTAGGTTAATAATGTAATAATAAGTGCCATCT
>CAZFFP010000182.1:0-2012 GCA_964518215.1 uncultured Chitinophagaceae bacterium | reverse complement strand
GCAATCGTGATTCCAATCGCAGCTGGCTTTCTTGGCTTGGATTGGGTGATGGAAAATGCAGGCTTTGGGATGGCTTTCCAGACTATGCCCTATTTATTTCAACAGTGGGGCGCCGTCTTTGGAGCGATTGCAGGTGTAAGCTGGTTTGGACTTTTGTTTTTCGCAGGAATCACTTCTTCACTTGCCATGGGTACGCCATGGATGGGTTTTATGAAAGATGAATTCGGCTGGAACAAAGTCAAAGGAGCCGTTTCATTTGGTTTGATCGCACTAGCGATGGGGCTTCCGACCGTATTATTTTATCAATATGGTTATTTCGATGAGTATGATTATTGGGCTGGAACTGTCAGTTTAGTGATTTTTGCACTCTTAGAAATAATTTTATTTGCATGGGTTTTTGGAATTGACAATGGCTGGTCGGAGTTGAATCGAGGTGCAGATATTCGCATTCCTGTCTTTTTCAAGTACATCATCAAATATGTAACACCAGTTTTATTATCGATGGTATTTATTGGTGCGTTGTTTACGCCTGAAGGAAATGATTGGTCTGGGGCGATAGCTGCATTGCTGGACGGACAGATTTTCCACCTAGATTCCAGCTCACTGATTTCCAAAATCACGCATGAGGACATCAAAGAACAAATCCTTCTAAATCCAGAGAATACAGCCTTTTTTGAAAAGAAAATGTTCTTTTCAAGCCTGGCAAGAATTCAACTGATAGTCCTATTTCTAGCTATTACAGCCATTGTCTGGTACTCTACCCTTAACCGTAAAAAATCACTACAATGAATACATCGGCATTAATTCTAGCGATCCTCACCCAAAGTTTGATTTTGGGTTTTACAACCTATTGCTTTTATCTCGTTTTGAAAAAGCCAAAAACAGAAGATTGATTAATAATTACCTAAAGCTGCACTGGATTCCGGTGCAGTTTTTTTTTGTTTTTTAGAAGAGTTAAGAGGGAACAAATCCTTAAATTTTGAAATTATAAGATTTCAATAAAATTATTTTTCTATGAATAACGCTCCGAAAAAAGAATACAGCAACGGTGAAGTAACAATCACTTGGCAAGCAGAAAAATGTATCCACTCCGGCAATTGTGTTCGGGGTCTTCCAAATGTTTTTAAACCTAAGAATAAACCTTGGATTGAAATCGGAAATGCAAGTTCAGAAGAACTGGTCCATCAAATAAAACGATGTCCTTCGGGAGCTTTAGGATATTATTATCAAGAGGGTAAAGACCTTGAATCCGAATAATATTCCTATGCGGAAAATTCTGATCCTATTTGCCCATCCCAAATTTGAACATTCTGATGCAAACCATGCATTAATTAATGCTATCTCAAATCTGGAACACGTTCAGATACGAGATCTATATGAGCTTTATCCAGACTTCAATGTCAATGTGCAGGAGGAACAGGAGGCGCTATTCCAACATGACGTAATAATCTGGCAACATCCATTTTATTGGTATTCCTGCCCGCCCCTACTGAAGCAATGGATCGATCTCGTACTCGAATATGGCTGGGCTTATGGTCCGGGTGGAGTATTTCTAAAGAATAAATATGTGCTCAATGCAATCACCTCCGGTGGCGGCGAGGAAGTCTATTCGAATGAGGGGAGAAATAGATTTACTATCGAGGAATTTCTTCGGCCGTTTGAACAGACTGCCTATCTATGCAACATGCGTTACCTACCTCATTTTCAAACTGGAGGAACTCATAAAATATCAAAATCTGAACTTTTTGCAAAAGCAGCCGATTATCGAAATCTGATTTTGAAACTTCGGGATTCGGAGGAGATCACTTTGCCATTCACACAAAAAAACTAAACTATGGAAGGTTTTTTTGCTCAATCTATCATCTATATCGTCGCAGCAATTGTCTGTGTAATTCTTGCAAAGAAACTGGGAATGAGTTCCATCCTTGGCTATCTCATTGCCGGAATTTTGATTGGTCCTTATGTTTTGAAATTCATTTCCAATGAAACAGAGGGACAGGATATCATGCATG
>CAZFFP010000181.1:0-2035 GCA_964518215.1 uncultured Chitinophagaceae bacterium | reverse complement strand
CTTTGAAGTATTGATATCATAGTTTATAGTTTTAAAACTCCATCTCTCCCGAAAACACAAAGGAGATAATATTAGCGCCCATTTTTAGGGATTTTAATCGTATTTCTTCCGAGTTGTTGTGTACGTCTCGGTCTTCCCAACCATCCCCTAAGTCGGTTTCGTAGGTATATAATAAGACTAAACGTCCTTCGTGAATAATGCCAAGTGCCTGCGCGGGTTTTCCATCGTGTTCGTGAATTTTAGGAAGCCCTTTATCGAAGGTATATTTTTGCCTAAAGATGTTGTGATTGTAGGGCAATTCAATCAACTCATTTTCGGGAAATAGTTTTTTAATTTCCGTACGAATAAACTGATCCATACCGTAGTTGTCATCAATATGCAAAAAGCCGCCACCAATAAGGTAATTGCGTAAATTTTGCGCCTCTTGTTGGTTAAACACCACATTGCCGTGCCCCGTCATGTGCACAAAAGGATAATTCACAATTTCTGCACTCGATGCTTCAACCGTAGCCACATCTTCGTTGATGTTGGTGGCTAATTCTTTATTGCAAAACTTCACTAAATTAGGTACAGATGTAGGATTGGCATACCAATCCCCACCGCCATTGTATTTAAGCACCGCGACTTGATAACTCGCGTTTTTTTGTGCGCTAACTGTAAGCAACACAAAGCAGAATGCTATGTTTAAAAAGTGTTTCATTTCATTTTTCATGTCATCCTGAACTCGTTTCAGGATCTTTTTCATGTGGATTCTGAAATAAATTCAGAATGACATTATTTCTTTGGGTTATAAAGATACATAAGAAAACTTCAAAATTAAACTCCTAGCTCGTATCTTCGTAGCCAATAATTGATTTTAGCATTTTACCACCAATGAGCAAACCCTCCATACCAAAAGGCACACGCGATTTTTCGCCTACCGAAATGGTGCGCAGAAACTATATATTTTCTACCATCCGAAAATCGTTTCAACGCTATGGCTTTATGCCTATAGAAACGCCTGCTATGGAAAATTTATCAACGCTTACAGGTAAATATGGCGATGAAGGGGATAAATTACTTTTTAGAATATTAGACTCTGGAGATTTTGTAAATAATTTACCAATTAGACTAAAAGAAAATATTTCTGAAATATTAAGCGGAATAAATTCATTATCTGAAAGAAAGTCAGTGATTGATATAAAACAAGAACTTGAAGGTCTTTCTAAAGAAAATAAGTTTGAAACGCCTGCTTTTTTTGATAATGTACGAGAACTTACAGGTATTTATAGTAACTATACTATAATAATTGAACAATTTATTGAGTTAGTAAGGGACTCAAATAAATTATCCAAATATATTTCAGAAAAAGGTTTGCGCTACGATTTAACTGTACCTTTTGCACGCTATGTAGTGCAGCACCAAAACGATATTGCGTTTCCGTTCAAGCGTTACCAAATACAACCCGTTTGGCGTGCCGACCGTCCGCAAAAAGGGCGCTACCGTGAGTTTTACCAATGCGATGCCGATGTGATTGGTAGTGATTCATTGTTGTATGAAGTAGAACTCATTCAACTATTTGACGAAGTACTAACGAATTTGGGTATTCCCGATTTTACTATAAAAATCAATAACCGAAAAATTTTATCTGCCATAGCAGAAATTACTGGTGAGCAAGATAAATTGATTGACATTACCGTTGCTATTGATAAGCTTGACAAAATTGGCGAAGATGAAGTGGTGAAAGAATTGAAAGAAAAAGGTGTTTCAGATAAAGCGATTGATATTATCAAACCTTTATTTTCTTTGAAAGGAAGTAATGCGGATGTGGTTGCTAAAATGCGCACTATTTTAGCTTCATCAGAAATTGGACAAAAAGGTTTAGAAGAATTAGAATACATTTTTTCAAAAGTAACTGCACTTGGTTTGCAACGCGCTAAACTAGAACTAGACATTACCCTTGCTCGTGGATTGAACTATTATACAGGTGCAATTTTTGAGGTAAAAGCCAATGGCGTGTCTATTGGCAGCATTTGCGGTGGTGGACGTTATGATG
>CAZFFP010000180.1:0-2039 GCA_964518215.1 uncultured Chitinophagaceae bacterium | reverse complement strand
ATAACCCACATTTTGTATCACTTTCATCTTGCCTGCATCCCATAGATTTTTCAATCCTGAAGCAAAATTCGGAACCGAATATTTACTGTCTAAAGGAAGCAAATCTGAAGTGCTCACTTTTAGAATGGGGCGGTAGAGCGAATAAGTTCCATAGTCGAATGCAGGAACAAAAGTGTTCAACCCGTCATTGCCGCCTTTCAGCCTGATAACTACCAACACGCGGTCACCGGCAGATGAAAGCATTTTCTGAAGCAAAGGCGAACTCATGAGTTGTTCCATCGGAAGTCCCGAAAGCGCAAAAGTTCCGGCACTCACCAAGCCAAGATTTTTCAGAAAATCTCTTCTGCCTATGCCTTGCTGGTGATGCTCTTCATGCGCGTGTCCGTCATGAATACTACTGCCTTTTGGAAGTTTAAATTTGTTACTCATATTATAGTGTTGAGCGGTTGTTTACATTAATTGAAATTCGGGTCTTCTGAGAATCCATTTCAGCAGACTCCATACCTGTTCGGGCACACCATAAGTCTGATACTGAAACGATAAATCCCATAAACCAAGGTCGAAATAATTTTGAGGCACTTGCCCCATTAAAGCCGTTGTTGCCTGATTATAATGTGCCGGCACTTCCAATCCTTTCGGAATGAAATGGTCGGTAATTTTTCTGGCAACAAAAGCCACATCGTTCGAGTTGCCCGAAACATCAATAGCTAATTGCCTGAATTTTTCACGGTCTAATTGCGAAACAGAATAATCCAAAAACAAACTCAAAGCCTGCCAGCGTTTGGTCAAAGCTGTTCCATTAATCCAGCTCCTGTTACCGTTCCATCCGGAAACATCAATAGGCTGAAACAGCATTTGTCCCATATCCAATGTCATGTAACCTGCCGCTTCTATAATGGTGCTGTCGTATGGCAAATTGCCTTCTTTAGCCATCATGAGTAAATACTCTACAGGACTTTTGATTTTTACGTGCATGGCATCGTCTTCGTAAAAATGGTCGCTCTTAAACAATTCGAGTAGCATGGGTTCAATTTCGAAATTGTTATTTCTAAAAGTAAGCGCCATGCCATCTATAATGGTAGTATTCGGCACCGAGTGGACAAATTCTTTATAAATTTTTGTAGCAATAAACTGAGAAACTTCTTCGGCACGAACTTGAAAAATCAAATCGTGAACGCCATCGAAATCGAAATTTGCCTGTTGCCCAAAAATGGTTTTATTGGTGTTATCAAAGTCAACAGGATTGAAATTTACTGCCCCACACTCTACGGTTACATCAGTATATCCGGTGAGCGCGCGTGCTGCTTCGGTAATGTCTTGTTCGGTGTATCCGATATTCACTCCAAGCGTGAACAACTCAAATAATTCGCGGGCATAATTTTCGTTGGGGCGGTTTTTTCTGTTCAGCCTTCCATCCAAAAAGAAAAGCATGGCAGGTGTTTTTGCCATTTCTTTCAAAAATGTTCTGAAATTTCCGAAGGCATGTTGCTGCAATAGTTTGTGATACTCATACAAATAGCTCGGACACCTGTATTCGAAAAATTGTGTAACAAAATGATTGTGCCAAAACAATGCAAATTTTTCTCTCACACCTGTCTGCAACATATCACTCAACCATTGAAAATACCATTCTCTGTATTGTTCTATACTTTCCATATTAAAATCGGTATAGTTGCCAATGGTGTGGTTGTACCATGCGGGAGGAGAGGGTAGCGGAGCGGCTTTAGCATCGTTGAAAAGTTGGTCAACGAGTTGCGATGGTGTGAGTTGCAAGCCTGCCTGAATTTCGGCATGAGTAGCGCCAAAACCAAGGCGCTTATATAAATGTGAAACACGTAAACTGTTCCAGGGCTTGTTCGAATCGGGAACATAAGCCGCGAGTGTTCCGCCTGCACAATTTTGCGACATAAAAGGTGGGGTTTAATTTGGAAAAGTGAATTTAGGATTATTAGAACAATATTTTGCAAATGTGGAGGTGATTTGGATATTAATTTTCATTGTCATTTTTATGTCAATAGTGTTTCAACCTTATCATGTTC
>CAZFFP010000179.1:0-2042 GCA_964518215.1 uncultured Chitinophagaceae bacterium | reverse complement strand
GCCTTGTGCAGCAGATTTAGGAAATTTTATAGATAAGTCTTTAGATGCCCAAATGAAAGAAGTAGAAGTCTCGCCACTTTCTCCATTTGTTACAACTTTATATTTCACACAGTCATATCCATTTACTTTTTCCTTGACACCGGTATTGGTAACTTGTGGTTTGGCTTCTTTCGTTTCCTGATTTTTGGTAGAAACTTTGTAAGCAGTTTTTTGCTGCGGCATCATTATAAAAGCAAGGTCTTTGTCTGTATTGCTGATGATGTCGCCCATAAAGGCAGCAACCATACCGCCTTGAATAGTGAAGCGCGATTGAGGTCCTTTAATTTTCATCATATAACCTGTGGGCATATAAGCTGCAAACTGAGAAACGGCATCACCGGCATATTTAATCTCATATCTTAGTATTCCTTCAAATTTCTGAGCATTAACGCTCGAAATGATAATAAGAAAAGAGGCAATGGAAAGGATGAGGTTCTTCATAATTGTATATTTTTTAAGGTTTCAAAAATAGCTTTATTTTCGGAAAAACTATCGCGATGAGCAAAGGTGCCAATGAATTATCGAAGCTAAAAAAAGTTATTTCTGACCTTGAGCAAAAAAATGCAGAACTCGAAGCATTTGTGTCGCATGCCACCCACGATTTGAAAGAACCCATACGCAGCTTTGCGATTGGCGCAGAAATTTTATTAAAAAAACATAAAGACAAACTCGACAGCGAAGGCATTCAGATGCTCGAGTTCATGCTGAATTCATCCAAACGTTTTGAAAACATAGTAGCCGCACTTAAAAATTATACCAAAGCAGATTCGGGCAAACTTCAAATAGATTCTGTTTCGCTGAATCTTATTATTCAAAATGCTATCTATGAATTGCAACCGTTAATGAACTTGAAACAAGCGAAAATTTCAGCCGATAAACTTCCAAATATTGAAACCGATGCCGACAAACTTCAATTGGTTTTTAAGCATCTGATTGATAATGCACTGAAATATCATGGTTCCGAATCGCCCATCATTCATATCGGATACAAAAATTTACCCGGCAACAGAATTTCTCTTTTCGTAAAAGACGAAGGAATCGGCATTGCTGCCGAACAGCAGGAGCGCATCATGAAGCCTTTCGAAAGATTGCACAGCAAGTTTGAAATAGAAGGTATGGGTTTAGGCATTCCTTTGTGTAAAAAAATATTGCAGCGATTAGACGGCACACTTTCTATTCATTCTGAAAAAGGAAAAGGAACTACGTTGAATATTATTCTGCCCGTGAATTTAACTCCTGAATGATCTGATTAACCACAGTTCAGTTTTTATTCAAAATATTATTCAGAAACGAAGTGATTTTTTTGGTGGAACCCGAATTGGTTTCAAAATATTCTTTCAGTTTTCGTTCGCATTGTTTCTGAAACATTTCATCGCCCATGCACCTGAATAATGCCTGTTCGAAGCTGTGATAATCATAAACGGCAAAAGCGCATTTAATTGAAAGCAAATCGAAAGCTTCTTTAAATTTTTGGTGTTTTTTTCCAAAAACTATCGGAATGCCATATACTGCGGCTTCAAGTGTGTTGTGAATGCCCTCGTTGAATCCACCACCGATATATGCTGCCTCTGCATAGCGATACATCTTTGACAACATACCGATATTATCAATGATTAACACATCATAATGCTCGGCAGTATCGGGCGAAAGGCTCGAAAATCGGGCATTAGCCGGCAGCAATTGTTCCTGTAATTTTTCAATTTTCCGAAGGTCAATTACATGCGGCACAATGATATACTTGTAGTTGTTGTGTGCATGATGATGTTTGTTGATAAACGATACCATCAGAGATTCATCTTTTTCCCAGGTGCTTCCTGCTATGAAAATATTTTTTTCGTTTTTAAACGCTCTTATGAGCGGAAACTCGGTGTCGTCAGCAGCAATTTTTATTACTCGGTCGAAACGGGTATCGCCCGCCACCGAAACATTTTGAATGCCTTGTTGCTGCAACAATACCAACGACTTTTTATCTTGCACAAACAGATGATTGAAAAACTTCAGCG
>CAZFFP010000178.1:0-2049 GCA_964518215.1 uncultured Chitinophagaceae bacterium | reverse complement strand
TATTCGGTCCAGGTTTTCGGATTGCCTGCCGAAGTAAAAACAATCGGTGTTTCGTTCGCCACAATTATTTCCATGAGTTGGTCAATATCGGGATACAACAAGGGAACATTCACCGCGAAAGGTTTTTGTGTTGCGGCTTTCATTTTTTGCAGGTGCTCTTCCAACACTTTCGGATACATAGAGCCGGCACCAATAATCCCCAGACCTCCGGCATTGCTCACTGCCGAAGCCAAACGCCAGCCCGATGTCCAAATCATTCCGGCTTGAATAATAGGATAATTAATTCCAAACAGTTCGGTGATACGATTTTTCATGCAAGGTTTTTTGTTTTCAAAACTATTTAAAATTAGCAGATCAACTTTTCCCGATTAAATTCACCGCATTCCACAATTTTTCGGCAGTAATATCCCAACTGAATTTTTGGCGTTGAGTTTTTCCGGCAAAAATCAATTGTTGTTTCAAGGCATCATTTTCATACAATTGAATCATGGCTTTAGCAATTGAATGCTCCTCAATAGGATTCACCAACAACCCAGCATTGCCTGCCACTTCGGGCATAGAACTTACATTAGAAGTTATCACCGGAACATCGCAATGCAGGGCTTCCAAAATCGGAATACCAAAGCCTTCAAACATCGAAACATACACCATAGCATCGGCAGCCGCCACCACGCGGGCTAATTTTTTGGAAGCTAAATGCCCTGTGAAAACCACATCATTTTGATGCTTCATGTTTCGATAGGTTTCGTCAATTTCTTTCAGCATCCATCCGCGTGCGCCAGCCAAAACCAGTTGCATATCGCTGTTGCTTTTTTCTTTGAATACATCAAAAGCCCTAAACAGACGCGCAATGTTTTTTCGCGGATGCAAAGAGCCGGCATACACGAAATAATTTTTGCCCGAAGCAATTTCATTTTTAACTGAAATTTTTTCGGCATTACTCAGGGGTTTGAAAATTTCGCTCGCGCCATTATGTGCCACCGAAATTTTTTCCGAAGGAATACCATACTGGGTTACA
The DNA here is from genome assembly GCA_964518215.1 of uncultured Chitinophagaceae bacterium. Lineage (GTDB taxonomy): Bacteria > Bacteroidota > Bacteroidia > Chitinophagales > CAIOSU01 > CAYSGX01. Next base: position 1,031 of record CAZFFP010000178.1, on the reverse strand, counting down.
ATATCCTGTTTAGTAAATTCTGAAACGGTAACAATATGTTCGGCACGCTTGGCATATAGCGGAGAAAAATGTTTGTAATAAGTTGCGCTGATTTTGTTCACATATTCAGGAAAATGCTCGAAAGCAAGGTCGTGCACAACCATTACTGTAGGCACTTTTGTTTTCAACGAACAATAACCATCGGTAGATAGAAATATATCGGGTTGAATTTTTTTTAAAACACCCGGCACCGACCATTCGAACCACCAATACCACAATAGTGGATGACGGGCAGGGGGAAACACCACATGAGGAATGACATTTTCAGCAAAAATGAATGACGGATGATAAGCGCGGTCGAACAAAAAATGAAATTCGTGTTCGGGATGGTTTTTTACCATGCGCCTGAGCGTTTCATAAGTAAACCAACCGATGCCTTCTAATTTATTGTGCAACAGAAACCTTGTATTTACGGCTATTTTCACCCAACTATTTATTTCTTTGTGAACGAACAAAACTCATAGCTTGCTATTCGCGGCATATACAAAGTGTTGAGTAATCGCCACCATTTTTATCAATTAAAAATCTTTATTGCTTTATTTAACCGATAGCTTTTTAGGCATATATTTACTTCGAGTCAAACCGCTTCTCAGTGTTCGAAAATACTTATTAATTGAAAAGGTACCGGATAAAAAAGCGAATTTTGACAGATAAACCTCATACTTTTAAAAACCTGATTAATTTCATACCCTCATTTATAATAAATGAATCTCGATAATAGCAAAAGAAAGTATTTCGTTTATACACTACTTATATTTTTTACCTTTCTTCTCTTTGGCAATACAATACCTCATTCCTATAACTTAGATGATGAGCTCGTTACCCGTAATCATAGGCTTACCTCTAAAGGAATAAGTGCTATCGGTGAAATTTTTAACTCACCATATTACCAAGATGCCATGGGCTATGCTTATGAATACCGCCCTATTGTTCTGAGCAGCTTTGCCATTGAACATGAATTTTTTGGTGAAGATTCTAAAGTCAGTCACTTT
>CAZFFP010000177.1:0-2050 GCA_964518215.1 uncultured Chitinophagaceae bacterium | reverse complement strand
TCTCTCCCACTTTTACATACACTTCATCGAGATTGGAATAGAGTGTAAAGTATTCTCCATGACGCACCAACACCGATTTTTGCATGCCCGGAACCGATACAATACTCACTACAAATCCATCGAAAATAGCTCTCGCTTTGGCATTTTTTTCGGTTCTGAAATCAATTCCGTTGTTGTTGATAGTGATGCCTTTAATAAGAGAATGCTCTTGAGTGCCGAAACCTTTCGATACAAATCCTTTTTCAACGGGCCACGGCAATTTGCCTTGATTGGCATTAAAATCTGCCGAAAGTTTTGCCGCCTCCGGAGTCATGGCAAGTGGCGAGCCGGTGGGTACGGCTGTGTTTTTTGCTTTGGCTTCTTCTTCGGCTTTTTTCTTGGCTGCTGCAATTTCTTTCTTAATAATGTCTTCAATTTTCTTATTCAGTTTTTCGGCATCTTGTTGTTTCTTTTTTATTTGCGATACTAATTGCTTTTCTTTTTTGCTCAACTCCTGCGCGAGTTTCGATTGCTGATTTTTTTCCTGATTCAAAACTGTACGTTGCTCTAATTCTTCGTTCAACAGTTTTACTCGTTCAGTTTTTTTCTTTTTCAGGTCGTCAATTTTATTTCCGAGCGAAATGGTGGTTTCTTCAATGAGTTGCGCTTGTCGTTTTCTGAATTTATTCAAGGTCTGAATCAGTTTCACCCGTTGATAGGCATCGTTGAAATCGTGAGCCGAAAAAATGAAAACAATTTCGTTGAGAGCGGAGCGATTTTTATAAGCATTCACCACCATAGCCGCATAGCGCTCTTTTAATTCTGCAAGGTCTTTTTTGAGTGCAATAATTACCGCATCTGTTTCAGAAATTTCGCCATCGAGCATTTTTATTTCACGGTTAATGTTGGCAATTACTTTTTGCCGCATTTGAATTTGCTTTTGCAGCGCCTCCATTTGACTCAGCGTAAGTTTTTTATCGCTCGATGTTTTGTCTAAAAGTTTTTGAGTAAGCTCAATGTCTTTGACGAGTTGCAGGCGCTCTTTTTCTAACTTTTGTTTTTCTTTCTGAAAATTGGTGGTTTGCGAAAAGCCGTTTTGCTGAAAAACAAACATCAACAATAGGAAACACGAAAGCCAAATTACTTTGCTTCCCGAATGCGTTATGTATATGGCTTTAATATCGGATTTCATATTTTTCTCCAACGCTGAATGGAAAACTCAAATCTTCATTCCAGCTTGTTTTTGAAAATCTGATGTCAATTTTAATTTTTTTTCCGCTTTTAAATTCCACATAGCGTGCGTAAGAAAAATTAGATTCGTCTGCTTCGTCCTGCTTGCGATAGTCTTTGTATATAAATTGTGCCTGCCGGTTACCTTGTTTTTCCTGCAATTTCACCAGCAGAGGAACGAACAAAAAAGGGTCGATAGTGTACGCAGAAGAAAGATTATCGGTGTCTTGTTTGATGAGGTATGCTTTGTCCACCGAAAAATCGGTTTTAGTATCAGCCTGTAATGTGTGCTTGCCAATAATAAGGTCTTGCAGAAAAGAAAGTGTAACCGTGAATGGCACAAACTCATTGATATAGCCGAATGGTTTTTGATAATAAATTTTATTGAGCTTGTCTAAAATAAAAATGCTGTCGGGCGTAATGATGGCTCTGGCTCCTTCCACGCCTAATGTTCCGGTGAACGATGCCCAAATAATACTGTCGCGCACCATGCGGATATTGGCGGTAAAAGTTTGCTTCTTTTTTTCTGTATAATCTATTTTGGCTCTGAATGAGGCTGTTTGATACAGATGTGTTTGTTCGGCAAAATTTACGATTACAGAATCCTTACTCAACGGCTCAAAACTTCTGTCTGCTACAATTTTTCGTGAAGACTTGCAGGCAAACATCGTTAACATTAATGCCGGAAGCAACAGGTATATTCTGAAAATTTGTAGCGATTTCAACAGAGAGCAGAAAAGTGTTTGTGTAATGCTTGTCGGTTCAAAAATAGTCAAGTTCAATGGCAGTTTCATAAAATGCGAAATGAGCCGTCAGGCTCATTTCTATGAAAAATTAAAAA
>CAZFFP010000176.1:0-2092 GCA_964518215.1 uncultured Chitinophagaceae bacterium | reverse complement strand
AATAATATCAGCAACGACCTCAATAATCTTCCGGCAAAAGAAACATTTTGTTTGCAGAAATCTCTTACCCAGAGAGTCGGAGCCTTCAGTCCGGGCAGATGGTATTGGGGAGGCGCAAGAGTTTACCGCGCCATCTATGACGAAGGTGAAGGGTTTGCCGGTGGAAACTTTTCAAGTTCAGCAAATTTTGATGTTTTAACACCCGATGCTATTCCGTCAGGAACAGCAACCATTAAAGTATCTGCCGTGAGTAATACGCGCAGCAGAGTGCGATTTATCACAAATTTGAATTCGCAGCAATTAGACGATATTACCTCAGATAATTTTAAGTTTCACAGCAACACATATTCTGTTTCGCAAAACATATTACAAAGCGTAAACACCCTGAGTTTTTCCGCATCTGTAGTTAGTGGCAACACTACGGGAAATCAGTTTGCTTATGCTGAAATTACATACAGACGCGGTTTTAATTTCAGCGGTTTGAACGCGAACCTTTTTACCCTCACCGGTAGCACTTCAGGATTCAGGCATCTAGAGATAAGCAACTTCGATGCTCAAGGCACCACTCCTATTCTTTATGACCTTACCAATTTTCTAAGAATAACAGCAACTCCATCCAACCCATTGGTGTATAAATTACCTCCCGCAAATGTGGGGGCAGAGCGCAATTTGTATGTAACCAGCGAATCGCAGGTGAATTTTATAAACGATTTAGAATCTATCAATTTTGTCAATTTCAATCTGCCTTCAAATCAGGCTCGATATATCATTATTTCGCATCCTGATTTATATAATGACGGCAGTGGCAACGACTGGGTGAATGAGTATGTGCGTTATCGCCAAAGTATTGCCGGTGGTGGATTTACTGTTAAACTTATAGATATTAATCAACTGTATGAGCAATTTGCTTATGGAGTCAGAAAACATCCGCTTGCGGTAAGAAACCTTATTCGTTTTGCTCACGACAACTGGGGAACAAAACCCCAATATTGTCTAATGATTGGCAAAGGACGGAAATACGATTCCATGAGGGGTGGTGGCGCTGCTTACAATCAATGCCTAATTCCGAGTTACGGACTTACTACAGCAGGAATTGGCGGCTCTGATATTTTATTAGCTACTCCTCAAGGAGGAAATATTGCTCCTTTAATTCCGATAGGGCGCATATCGGCAGTAAACGGCTCTGACGTTAGGGCATATTTAGACAAACTGAAAGATTTTGAACAATTGCAAAATCAAACAGGCGACCCATACCAGACCATTGCCAATAAATTGTGGATGAAAGAAATCATGCACATGAGCGGTGGTATTACTGGTGCCGAACAATTGCGATTCAGAAATTATTTGAAGGTGTATGAAGACTCTATAGAAAGCGTGCATTATGGCGGAAATGTATTCACCATTTCAAAAACCAGCAGCGACCCGATTCAGATTGGTTTGGCAGATGCCATACGCGACAGAATTAATGCAGGAGTTTCTGTGATTACCTTTTTTGGTCACTCTACCGGAAACTCTTTCGACATCAGTATAGACAATCCTGCTAATTTCACCAATTTCAAAAAGTATCCGGTAATCATTTCTAACGGATGTTTTGCGGGAGAAATTTTCGATGCGGGCAGGGGTATCAGCGGGCAGTTTATTTTTCAGGAAAATAAAGGTGCTATCGGCTTCCTTTCAACCCCCGGCTCTTCTTTCGATACAGGATTGTTTCCATATACCAACACCCTCTATAAAAATTTCGGAAAAGCGATTTATGATTTGCCTTTTGGCGATGCCATGAAAAAAACAGCAGAAGAACTCCAACAAATCTATGCTACAGTTTCGGGGGGCGAAATAGTTTTGTCGGTGGCAGAAGAAATGATTTTTCATGGCGACCCTTACATCAGAGTCAATACACACAAAAAACCTGATTATTGTCTGGAAGCACAGAATGTTTCATTCATACCATCTAATGTGAGTGTCAATGATGCCTCTTTTAAAATGAAAATTATTATCGCCAACTTGGGTAAAGCGATTGATGTATCAGACAGTATAGTCTTAGCCATTGACAGGGTGTTTCCTTCCGGTTCTTCTGTGCGTTATGAAAAGAAAG
>CAZFFP010000175.1:0-2138 GCA_964518215.1 uncultured Chitinophagaceae bacterium | reverse complement strand
AGCAAACTTTTATTCCGAATATGTTCATCGGCAAATGGCAGGGCACTATGGCGCTCACCGAGCCGCAAGCCGGAAGTTCGCTCAGCGATATTGTAACTACTGCCACGCCAACTTCCGAAGAGCACTATCTTATCAAAGGACAAAAGATTTTTATTTCTTGTGGCGACCATGATGGTTGCGATAATATTGTGCATCTCATGCTGGCGCGTATAGCGGGTGCGCCCGCAGGCACTAAAGGCATTTCATTGTTTGTAGTGCCACGTATGCGCTTGGATGAAAGTAACAATCTCATATTCAACGATGTAAACACCGTGGGCATTTTTCATAAAATGGGTTATCATGGGGCGCCCATTGCTCACCTGATGATGGGCGAACAAAACGATTGCCATGCCTATTTGGTAGGCGAACCACACAAGGGTTTGAGCTATATGTTTCAAATGATGAATGAGGCGCGAATCGGTGTAGGACTTCAGGCTACTTCCATTGCCACGGCTGCCTATTATCATGCGCTCGAATATACTAATGTGCGATTGCAGGGTAGAAAAATTTCGGAGAAGCAACCCGATAAGCCGCAGATACCAATTATTCAACATGCCGATGTTAAAAGGCTTTTGCTGTTTCAGAAAGCTATTTTGGAAGGCTCGCTCGCATTGGCGATGCAGGCAACTATGTATCTCGACAATTCTAACACATTAGAAGGAGTGGAACGCGAAAACAATTTTCTGAAACTCGAATTGCTCACACCTGTGGCAAAATCTTATCCTGCCGAAATGAGCATACTTTCCACCAGCGCTGCATTGCAATGTTTTGGTGGTTACGGCTTCACGAAGGATTTCATGGCAGAATTATTTTTCCGCGAAACCCGCATACATACTTTGCACGAAGGCACTACCGCCATTCATGGAATGGATTTGTTGGGCAGAAAAGTTTTGATGAACAACGGGAAAGCCACCATGCTGCTCATGCAGGAAATTATGGGTGATATTGAAAAAGCAAATACGTTCGCTTCGCTTCAAAATCATGCGGCAACTTTAGAACAACAACTTCAGAAACTTCAAGAAATCACCATGCACCTGATGGGTTTGGCACAAACCGAAGGACCCGAAATATTTCTGGCAGATGCTACTTTATATCTCGAACTGTTTGGCATTATTGCTATTGGCTGGCAATGGCTGAAACAGGGAAACAAAGTGGAAGAACTGAAACAGTCGGGCAACGGAAAATACTCGCCCGAATTTCTGCAATCGAAACTGCACGCGCTTGATTATTTTTTCGAGTATGAAATTCCTAAAACAACAGCTTTGATTATGCGGCTCAAAAGCTCTAATAATCTGACCATCAATGTGAAACCGGAGGAGATTGTTTAGACTGCAATCAAACCGTCTTTGCGAGTTCCCAAGCAAGCGGTAAAAAATGACAGAATAAAAAAATTAATCGTATATAGTAGTTCTGTCGTGTATGTATTTGATTTTGGCTAACTATTTTATCAGAGTAATGCTGCCTTTAAGTTTCTCAATATTCGGTTTTTCGTATTCTACAATTGCTTCCCAAACAAAAACACCAGGCTTTAAAGTTTTTCCTTTAAAAGTTCCGTCCCAACTACAGATTGCTGTATTATTTAAACATTCGAATACTTTTTCGCCCCAGCGATCGTATATTTTCCATGTGTATTGTTTTACTCCTGACATTAAAGGAAACAAAACATCGTTGATTCCGTCATTATTTGGCGAAAAAGCATTTGGCATGAAAAAGTAGTAATACTCGCCTAATTCAACTTCAACACGGACGGTGTCTGATGCACTACATCCATTTGCATCTGTATATGTTACTGTGTATGTTGTAGTAGTCAAAGGTCTCGAAACAGGATACTGACAACGAGTGCACGAAAGATACTGTTCAGGAATCCAGTTGTATTCTCCTGATGTTATATCACCAAAAGCTTCTGAAAATAATTCAACAAAAGATGATTCACTAATGGTAGTATCCGAACCGGCAATCACATTTATAGAATTGTAATCTACTGTTACTTCTCCGCTCATGATACAATTATTAGCATCAGTAATAGTAACACCATAAATACCGGACGACAAGTTGTCAATAATATTGTTGGTTTCGTAGTTGCTCCATTGTATTGAATA
>CAZFFP010000174.1:0-2169 GCA_964518215.1 uncultured Chitinophagaceae bacterium | reverse complement strand
CTAAATCGTCTGTAAAATGCTGAATCACTCGCTTGCGAATATTCTTGCTCTTGCCTATGTACAATGGTTTGCCTTCGGCATCTAAAAAATAATATACTCCGGTTTCTTCGGGCAAATCGTCCACTCTTTCTTTTGATAAGTTGGGTGGGAAAGCCTCTTCAGACAACTCTTCTTCGAGCATGGAACGAATGAGTTGTTTGCGATCATTGAACACAATTTTTTCAAACAATTGTGCCGTTGCTTCGGCATCGCCATAAGCACGGTGTCTGCCGTCTATTTGTATGCCAATTTCCTTACAAAGTTTTCCGAGACTGTATGATTTGTAACCGGGTAAAATTTTACGGCTCAACTTCACGGTACAAAGTTGTTTTCTATCGAATCGAATACCGATACGTCTGAATTCATTGCGCAGTATTCCGTAGTCGAAACGAACATTATGCGCCACAAAAATTTTATTGTCGGTGAGTTCCATAATGCGCCCTGCTAATTCCCGAAAAGTAGGTGCATCTTTCACCATTTTGTCGTTTATACCCGTGAGCATAATAATGAAAGGTGCAATGGGCGTTTCAGGATTAATTAGGGTAGAAAATTGCTCTATCACCCGCTTACCGTTGTGAATGATAATGGCAATTTCCATTATCCTGTCTTTGGAAGGATTGCCACCGGTAGTTTCGGTGTCTATAATGGCGAATAGCTGTTCTTTTTCTTTCAAAATCTCCAACACATTTAATTATGCATTCTTTAACCGTTTATCGAGCCATTCTATTACTAATTGCAGTTGCTCCTGATGAACGAGGTCGTGGTGGGTTTCATGATAAGCGCCATCGAAAAGTTTCAGCGTAATGTCATTAACCGATGCAGATGCTTTTGCGGTAAAATCGGCAGTGGCTTTATGTGAAGTAAGCGTATCGCCCGTACCATGATATACCAGCAAAGGCACATTCACTTCTTCGGCATGTTCCAGTGCATACAATCCTTTTTCTGAAATATTCAGATACATATTGGAAGTAATACGGTCATGCACTAATGTATCTTTTTCGTACAAAGCCACTTCTTCGGGTATGCGCGAAATAGCATTAACATCGAGATTGGTAGATTGCGAAAAACCGGGATAAACTTTATTCACCAACTTACCCAACATTACTTTAATGGCAGGCGGCTCAAACGCCAGTTTCAAATATGGTGATGACACTATTGCACCTTTAATAAGCGGTTGCTTTTCGATAAGATAATTCAAAACGAGATTACCACCCATGCTATGACCCATGAGGACTATTGGCGTTTCGGGAAAATATTCTACTGCTTTGTGCAACAAATCGTCAATGCAGATAAGCAAATGTTCATAAGATGGGGTGTGCCCGCGTTTGCCTTCAGACCTTCCGTGTCCGCGTTGGTCGAAGCCGATTACTGCGTATCCTGCTTCGGTAAGCTGTGTGGCAAACCTTTCGTATCGATTTATATGCTCTCCCATGCCATGCACCAACGCCACCACGGCAGTGATTGACGCATCCGGTGCCCAATACTTGCCGTATATTTCAAGTTGGTCAATGGTTTTCCATGAAAATTCGCGGGTCTTCATAGGCTGTTGCGTGAATGCCTTTTTAAAGTTGTTTGCAAAATAATGAAGTTGGGTTAGGTTATAAAGTTATAAACTGGAAAAGTTATACCCATTTGTTTATGGTGATTAACAATAGATATTACTGCGGGTGAGTGAAAAATCATGTCATTCAGTAGGAAACTTCCTAAATCAGAGATTTTGTTTGGAAAAAATGTTGAAGATGAAATTGATAGGGATACCCTTTCTATTAAACAGAAACGGTCTTTCAAGTATAAAGCATTCTTTGAGGAGGTTTCCTCCTGAATGGTAGAGAGGTCAATGAAAAGTCATGCCATTCAGTAGGAAACTTCCTGAATCAGAAATTTTGTTTGGAAAAAATGTTGAAGATGAAATTATTAGGGATACCTTTTCTATAAAACTCAATACTATCTTTCAGGAATTGGACTTTCTTTGAGGAAGTTTCCTCCTGAATGATAGTGTGGTTATTGGTAAACAAGTGTCAGCATTTTTGGATTCATTTTTTTGATGAGCGCTATTTTTTTCTCCCTGCTCAGGTCTTTAATTTCGTTTTCTCGGTTTATCGCTTCTTTCATGTAAAAATATGATTCGTA
>CAZFFP010000173.1:0-2197 GCA_964518215.1 uncultured Chitinophagaceae bacterium | reverse complement strand
TGAATTAACTATGTGATTTTCCATTCTGTTAGAAGAACATGTAAGAAGGCGGCTCAATGAGCCGCCTTCTTACATTTAAGAGTTCAGTTTTAAATTTCAATGGTTCCTTCAAAAACTTTTTCGGCAGGACCGTTTAGCCAAACATCCACAAATTTTGCTTCTGCTTTTGAAAAGCGAACAGACAATACACCGCCTTTGGTGTTCACGCGGGTTTCAAAGTTGCCCTCCTTTTCATTGATATAAGCATCTGTGAGCGCTGCAGCCACTACTCCTGTTCCACAGGAATAGGTTTCATTTTCAACGCCTCTTTCGTAAGTTCTTACAATAATTCCGTTGTCAATTTGCTGTAAAAAATTCACATTGATGCCTTCCTTTTTGAATGGCTCTGAGTTTCTGATTTTTTTTCCTTCAAAAAATACATTCACTTCTTCAACATCTTCTACCGGCTGCACAAAATGAGGGGAACCGGTATTGAGAATATAAGCCCCATCAATATTTCTTATGGATGCCACATCCTGCATTTTCAATTGAATAATATCGGGCAGCACTACTGCTTCATGTGGTCCGTCAATTGCAATAAATGTAGTATTGTTTTCTATAACACCAAGATGTGCGGCAAACCTTACTATACATCTGCCGCCATTGCCGCACATAGTACTTTCGTTGCCATCGGCATTATAGTATTTCATTTTAAAATCGAACCCATCTTGCAACTGCAACAGAATTAGTCCATCGGCACCGATACCGAAACGTCTGGCACAAATTTTTTCAATCTGTTGCCGGGTGAGATTCGAGTATTTTCCCTGCCGGTCATCTATTATAATGAAATCGTTACCCGTTCCCTGATATTTAAAGAATTCAATTTTCATTTTACAGATATAATTTTATTTGGTGAATGCAAAAACGACTGTTAACAAGGGTTAAAATCGTTTTAAAACATGTCAAAATTACAGTTTGAATGCACAATTGCACAAGGTTTGCTGTTATTAAGCCCGATTTATTTTTCAATTAAAATCAAAATAACGGTTTATGAAAACAAAATATTTCCTCCTGATTATTGCAGCCTGTTTCATGAGCGCCTTTGCGGCTGTGGGCATTTATCAAAAATTCATTCAACAACCTGCCATTGTTATTGGCGAGCAAACCCCATCTGCACGCCTCGTTAAGTTTGACGATTATTTTCAGGGAAGCAGATATATTGATTTCACTTTCGCTGCAGAAAAATCTACTCCCGCTGTGGTGCATGTAAAAACCACCGCCATGCCCCAACAAAAAAGAAACGTCAATCCTCATTTCCACTTCGACCCTTTTGGCGATTTTTTCAGACACTGGGGCGACCGCGGCTGGCAACAACCTCAGCCCCGCACATCATCCGGCTCGGGAGTTATCATTGCTCCTTCGGGCTTTATTGTAACCAATAATCACGTAATAGCCGGAGCCGACCAAATTGAAATAACCCTTCACAACAATGAAACATATATTGCCGAAATTATCGGTACGGACCCATCTACCGATATTGCATTGCTGAAAATTGACAAAAAAGATTTGCCCTATCTCAACTTTACTAATTCCGATTTGGTGAAAGTGGGCGAATGGGTGCTGGCTGTAGGCAATCCATTTAATCTCTCTTCAACCGTTACTGCGGGAATAGTAAGCGCCAAAGCCAGAAACATTAATATTCTTGAAGATGCCTCTTCAATTGAGTCATTCATACAGACTGATGCTGCGGTGAATCCGGGCAATTCCGGAGGCGCTTTAGTAAACATGCAGGGCGAGTTGATTGGAATAAACACAGCTATTGCATCGCCCACCGGAGCTTATACCGGATATTCATTTGCGGTTCCTGCCAATATTGTAAGAAAAGTAGTAGAAGACATTAAAGAATTCGGACTGGTACAACGCGGCTTTTTGGGAGTGAATATTAAAAACATCAATGCCGAACTTGCCAAAAACAAAAACCTACCCGACTTCAAAGGCGTGTATATTGATGGAGTGAATAAAGGCAGCGCAGCTTATGAAGCAGGAATCAGGGAAGGCGATGTTATCAGGCAAATCAACGGAGTAGAAATTAACTCTGCACCTAATCTTCAGGAAGCAGTGTCACAATTCAGACCTGGAGATAAAATTCAGGTTACTTATATGCGTAATGGCAATCTGAATAACACTTCCGTTGTGCTTAAAAACAAAAATCAAAATA
>CAZFFP010000172.1:0-2250 GCA_964518215.1 uncultured Chitinophagaceae bacterium | reverse complement strand
CTATTCCAATCCTTTCGACATTACCGCGCGCACTTATTATGGCGATGATGTGTGGAAACTGATGAAAGATAAAGTGGGTGCAGTTTCGAAACCGGGCGAATATGAATATCAAAGCGGAGCTACGCAATGGCTCGGAATGGTATTGAGCAAAGCCACCGGAAAAAGTCTTTCAACGTATGCTTCAGAAAAACTTTGGCAGCCTTTGGGTGCGCAACACGCTGCCCAATGGCATCTCGACAGCAAAGATGGTAACGAGCTGGCTTTTTGCTGCTTCAATTCCAACGTGCGCGATTTTGCCCGTTTTGGTTTGCTCCTATTGCATCAGGGAAATTTCAACGGTCAACAAATTTTAGACAGTGCATTTGTGGCAATGGCAACGCAACCTTTTGTAGTTCCTTACTATGGTCATAGCTTTTGGATTGACGACAGCTTTGGCACACCTGTTTTTTATCAAAGAGGAATTCTTGGGCAATACATTATTGTCATTCCCGAAAAAGAATTAGTGATTGTGCGTCTTGGATATTTGAAAGGCGAAATAGATGGCAACCATCCGGTGAATTTTAAAACTATTGTGAGAGAGATACTGGCGGTGTATGCTTAAAATTGTCTGAATCACAGATTTAACGGATTACGCTGATTGCACAGATATTAGTCAGAATCACGGATGAATCGGATTGCGCTGATTACACAGATTTTAAAAAGGAATAAGGTTCAACAAATAATCAGCGGAATCTTTTAATCCATTAAAAAATCCGCGATTCAGACAACTACCCTATTCCTCAATGCGGTTTTCTTTCTTTGATATTTTCGAATACAGGCTGATATACCACTTTATGAACTGGTGATAGTGTTTGTATAAAATTATTCACGTCTTCTTGTGTCAGAACTTTTGCCCCATCTGGAATACATGCATATGAAGGTATTAATAAGTTGTTGCCAAGTTTTGCTCCGGTTCCTACATAACTTCTTAATCCAATCTTCGTGTCATTTCCAATTTTTACTCTATGACCAACTAAGCAGCCTGGATCAACAGAAGAGTTATTCCCTATTATTGTGTGTAAGCCAATTTCACAACCAACCCCAATCTCACTGTTTTCTCCAATTTCTACATCTGGTGCAAGCATTGATAAATGACCAACAACAGCATTTTTTTTCAACGTTACTTTACCAACAATAATGTTTCCATCTATAAGACAAATATTTGTTCCGATTGTAGCTCTGTTTGATACGTAAGCGCCATCTTCAAAATTCAATAATGTCAAATCTCTAATCCAAGCATCAGGATAAATGGCAATTTTCAACGAACCCTTATACCCAAACAATCTGAAAACAATTCTCTTTAGCAATGGAATACTGAGAATGATATTGTAAATGGGTTTGAAATAGTAAACGGCTGTCCAACAAGTGCCATAGAGTTTGCGCATGGCATAAACGGGGTGTCCGGTTTTGCGAGGAAATACGCCCTTCACAATTCCCTTTTGAAATGGCATGCTCAACAATCCGGCTATGGCTCCAAACAGAAAGGCATATTCGAGCGGCACCAATAAAATCAGTGCTATTTGCAAAGCCATGTTTTCCAAAAAATAAAATGGAAGCGCACACAATGCGGCAGGAAGCCCGTAGATTATTAACTGTAATATAACAGCAGCAATATCAACTGCTTTTGAGTTTTCGTATTTGGTTTCCATAGTAAGAATTTTAAGTGTTAATAACTAAGTAAAATTCCTATAGAAAAATGTGAAAAAATGGCTTTAATGTGTTCTAAATGGCTTACATTTGGTTCTAAAAGAGAACTCAAACATGGAAAAGAAAATAGGAGAAAAAATCAGACAAATAAGAGAATTGAAAGGTTTGTCGCAGGAATATCTCGCCTCAAAAATTGGTGTTTCGCAACGGGCATACAGCAAAATGGAACGCGATGAAATAAAATTAGATTGGGAGAAGATTACCCATATTGCTCAAGTTTTCGAAATGGACCCTTTGGATTTGGTTTCGTTCGATGATAATTTAATTTTCAATAATTGTCACATGTCAGGCAAGGCTCATCAATTTATAAATCAACTACCTGACAAACTAATAGAACAATATGAAAGCCGCATTAAATTTTTGGAAGAAGAAGTGCTTTTTTTACGAGAGCAGTTGAGGAAGAAGTGATGTGATTGTCTGAATCGCGGATGAATCGGATTGCGCTGATTACACAGATTTTAAAAGGAAAAAACTCCAACAAAATAATCAGCGGAATCTTTTAAT
>CAZFFP010000171.1:0-2257 GCA_964518215.1 uncultured Chitinophagaceae bacterium | reverse complement strand
GGATCACTTCCAATCTGCTAGGGGATACCTGAGTCGATGCCGACGAAGGCACCATATTGTTAATCCTCGCCAAGACCAACCACGACACCATGAACACGACTAGTAATAGAACCGGAGTGCTCAACATTATCATCCCCGACAGGTTCGAGAGGAATATGCCATCGATAGTGAAGTGGTTTGAGGGGGGGTAGAGAGGTGTGATTACTTGCGCAATAAATCACATATTGGTATATATTACGGAGTTCTACTTGGGATTTAAACGAGTTGTGTTTTACCCGAAAAAAGGACACGACAGAGAATGAACATGTTGAAAACAATATTTTAGAAAAAAGTAATTCGAAAATAATAGATGACCGTAGAATTAGCTGAATATCTACTTGGACTTGATAAGTATGTGGTGCATAGTGGCGACACAGTTGCTAACTATTTGTTAGACATTCAATATCCAATGAGTTTCCGCCTAACGCTTTCAGCACCTGATGATTTAGACCAAAATTTGTTGGTTGACATCAAGGAAAGCGAAAAGAAATCACTGAAGATAAGTCTGCACCATCAGGACAACAGTACGCAGAACGGATTGCTCAGGGTAGATTATAATTCAAGGCATCAAAACCCCGTAGGTGTGCTTGATACCGTCCCCGAAAAATTCAGACCTTTTGCGGGGCAATGGTTGGATGATTATGCAGGGCATATCCATTACATTGTGGATGGCTATCGTCCGTTGGCTTGGGCAATTCCGTTGGATTTTGACGATTTTCCCGTGAAAAAATTGAATGGTAGGGAAAATTACGCCAACACGCTAAATGCGTTTTTTCAGAAAATCAATCTAAAAACTGCCATTAGGTTCAATCATCAAATGAGAATATTATGAATTGGATAAATAGTTTAATGAACGATTATTACGCTTTTTTAAAGGAGAAAACCCTGGTAACAGCAAGTAATTCGTCCGATTGGGTGGAAATAAGCACCCCGTTTGTTGGCTTATTCAACGATACGGTGGACATCTATGCAAAAAAAAATGGCAACAAAATCATTCTTTCTGATGATGGCAATACGCTAAGAGATTTGGAATTGAGTGGTCTTGAAATTTCACGTTCACCCAAGCGAAAGGAAATA
The DNA here is from genome assembly GCA_964518215.1 of uncultured Chitinophagaceae bacterium. GTDB lineage: Bacteria > Bacteroidota > Bacteroidia > Chitinophagales > CAIOSU01 > CAYSGX01. Next base: position 1,141 of record CAZFFP010000171.1, on the reverse strand, counting down.
CTCGACCGCATTCTTATCAATTATGGAGTGCGAATAAGTAATGACGAGCTAACAACTGAAGCAACTGAACGTGATTTTCCTCAAAAGAAACTTAACTTGATTTCTGCCATATCCGAAACTGCCGATATGTATTATTTGGCAAGACATACGGTAGCTTCAGTTTTCAGAGAAGATGTAAAAGCCTACTTGGACGAGCAGGAACTGATTTACACGCCATATTTCATTTCCAAAGGTAGTACAGGTCTTGAATTTACATTTGATTTTCAGATTGCCTATCGTAACACGGAAATTGTGATTAAGTCTTTCAATTCAGTCAACAAAATGAACCTGCCGCATTTCCTTTTTACCTGGGACGACATCAAAAGGGTGCGAGAGCAGCAAACCCAAAAAGAAATTATTGGCTTGGCAGTAATCAACGACATTGACCATGAAGTAAGTGAAGACTATTTATCAGCCTTAAACAGTAAAGGAGCGCAATATATTCTTTGGAGCCAAAGACATTCACCTGATAATATCAAAAAACTTAAACTTGCTGCATAGAATTAAATTGAGACATAATTCGTCCGAAAAAGAAGGGCGAAGGCATAACAGCACCTACCCAATAGTGGCGGTTCTGTGGTGAAATAAAGTATTGTGCATCTGTTAAAGTTTCTGCTTGGTTGACAGTGAAGTGCTTCGAAATCACTACCTTCGGGTAGCTGCAAAACATTGGTTAACAACTCTGACACTCTGGGTTAGAAATTTTACACCCTCCGAAGTATATACCCGAACAAAATAATCCATCGCCGCCATCAACGTCACGCTCGGCGGCGTGTACTACCGCATCGTCTGAATCGCCGACGAGGAGCTCCATCGCCACTATGAGGAGCCGATCGACAAGGCCGAGATCATCCATCCGACGAGCCGCCCTTAAACCCCTTCACATCATGAAACCGAACCGCGTCTGAACCGTATTGTTCTACTCAGGCAAGTCCATGCTCTGCCTTATTGAGCCCATGCCAAAATGAACATCCATTAGGCTTATAGACCCATACACTCATGACCACAGAAGTAGCTTACACTGCAAAAGGACGGGTGGAGTACAGTATTACGGGTACTGGCATGCCGGTGGTGTTTCTCCACGGCGGACACAGCAGCTGCA
>CAZFFP010000170.1:0-2292 GCA_964518215.1 uncultured Chitinophagaceae bacterium | reverse complement strand
ATGTGCACAAAGCTTAAATATTTCTTTTGCTTTAACATAATAGCCTAAATGTATCATCTGCGTATTAATTGAGATAGCTTGTGAACTTATAGTAGGTATTTCCTTAATTTCAATTTTGCCTTCAGTTGTCAAAGTTGGCCCTGAAGCTAGTACACCTAAAAAAACTGCTTTTCTACCTACTACTAAATTACCAGCCTTATCAGGAAAAGAACCCTCCATACATATAAGGATAGGTGACCCAGACGAGCCTGGGAAACAGGCTATATCGACAACTCCAATACTTTTATTTTGGAAATCGATAGCTGGATGTGTTGCAGCAATTCCTTTTCTAATGATAGGAAAATTATTATATTCATCCCATAAACCAATAGGATAACCAGTCGAACGTTAAAAAGCCCTTTTTAAAATGAAAGGCCTTCTTTTTTTGTAAAATTCTCAATAAAAAATGCGCTGAGAAAAAAGAAAAATAAAAGCTTTAACCATCGGAGGATCAGCTTGAAGTTGTAGCCTGCTGACACCATCAAGGCATTCATACTGTCACCTAAAATTCCCTGCAAATAATTACGTCCCATGCGGCCATCATTTTTCAAATGGCCAATCAGTGGCTCAACAGCACTGCGGCGCTTTAATTCTTTTTGGATAGTCGCGCTAAGGCCGCGTTTTTGCCCTGATTTATAAACGCGGTATTTTTTCGGGTAATCGTGACCACGATAGCCTTTATCAACGTAAATCCGTTTAGGTTCAATGCCCATTTGGGTTTCATATTCCGCCATGACTTGTTTCAAGGTATGACCATCATACGGCTGTCCCGGTAGCGCTTTTGCATGCAGTACAAAATGGCCTGCGGGCGCAGGATTAACGTGCGTTGTGATGGATACTTTGCAGCCAAATTCATAAGGTTTATGCGCTTTGCCTTTGCTGATGCAGACTACTTCGGGGGCATGCCATGAATAAAGCTTGTTGCTATCGGTTTTCTTTTGCGAATAAATTCTTTCTGCTTTTGACAACGATTCAAAGAAAATGGGTTTTAGGGCTTCATTGTCCGCTATTTTACGCTGAATATCACGGATCATTCTGCCCAGGCGTATTCTCAACTTGTTTTCAGCATTCCTGGCGCGTTTCATTTGTTTTGCATGACGATAACGACAAGACGCCGCTAATAATTTTTTTCCAACACGCCGGTAACTTTGACGCAGACTCACCTTATTTTTCTTGGCTAAATGCGCGAGCTTAATAATGCCTTTGTAATACAACTTGGCATCGGTCGGAAAGGTAATCGCTTTCGGTTGAACCGTTGTATCGGCAATCACTCTTTCCATTTGTTGCGTTTCCAGCGCACCGAGTTTATGAGCGGTGTTTAAACTTTCTTGCATGAGTGCAATACAAAATTCCTCACCGACACGTTTTCTAAAATGCGTCATTGATGAACGTTCGATTGGAAATTGATGTTGAAAATATTCTTCGCCACAAAAATATTGAAAATAAGGATCGCAAATCCAGCGTTCGCAAACAGATTCGTCCGACAAGTTGTACATCTGCTTTAAAATATGCAAGCCCACCATCAACCGGGCAGGAATCCCTGGACGACCTGCTGTGGCATAAAAAACAGATACTTTCATATCCAAAAAATGCCAATCAATACTGCTTGAGAGGATCACCAGCTCATGATGCATATTGATAATATTGTCCAAACGATTTCGAAATAAATCGTCCATCTGTGCTTTTTCTAGATGTTTTGGCCTCATTGAAACCCCTGTTTTTCATTTCTCATTTTGCAAGCTTTTGATAGACATACCGCTAAAAACTTGCAAAATTATATCAGAAAAATAGGTATTTTTTTATAAAAATCTTCGAGAAATCGCCTTTTATCGAGGGTTTTTAACATTCGACTAAATACTATAAACGCTAAAAAAACGGCTAAAAACCATGTGCCCATTTTTTCCGGCGCTTGGCTGGCAAATAACATAACCGTTGCTAACGAAGATGGGCCTGCCGTCAAGGGAATAGCTAATGGCACAATAAAAGGTTCGCTAATTATTTCATTTTTTACTTTCTTCTCTTCAGGCGGAAAAATCATTCTAATAGCAATAATAAATAAAATAATCCCGCCTGAAATATTTAAGGCAGAATCAGTGATATGCAATCCTTGTAAAATATGGCTGCCAAAAAATAAAAAAGCAGTCATGATTAAAAATGCGATAAAAGATTCTCGTAAGATAATCCATGCTTGACGTTGTGGGCTAAAACTTTTAAGTATGGCTAAGAAAACAGGAATATTACCCAATGGATCCA
>CAZFFP010000169.1:0-2298 GCA_964518215.1 uncultured Chitinophagaceae bacterium | reverse complement strand
CCTTAACAAACGGAAAAACAACTTACAAATACCTTGCTGGAGAATTTTTCACAGAGCGTGAAGCCAAGAAAGAACTAAAAATCATTCAAAAAAATACAACGTTTAAATTCGCCTTTGTTGTGAAGGTGGAGTGAAATTCTAAAACTTAAAAAATGAAAAAACTATTCCTTTGCTTCATTCTAACACTTACCTTATTTGCGTGTTCAGTAAATAATCCTCAAAAGACAAAAGTTGGCTTTCCAATTGAAGTATACAGGGCAGAAATAGCAAGCTTAACAACCGACTCTGCAAAACAAGCTTATTGGAAAAATCTTAGATTTCTTGATCAAAAAGTACTGCTCGGAACTTATATAGATACCACGCAAATTCTTTACGATTCTATCTCTATTGACAACATGATTCGTTCTACAATAATGTTAGAAACACATGGAAACTCAATGGGCTTAAATAAGCGACACATTCCTTTATTAATGTTTACTCACAATAAAATTTATAAAGCGAAAAAAAACTATTGGGCAAATATATTATTGCTGGATAGCTTAAAACTCATTAATGATATTGGAGGTGGTTTTCCTGCTTACCCATTGGAAGGATTATCATTAGATTTATATAAGATTAGCCTTGCGGGACAAGATTCTCTTTATTCATATATTTTAGGAAAATATAAAAAGAATTTGGAAAAACCATCAGCAGAAAAATTATCAGAAATTTACTATGAACACAAAGAATTAATCAAACAAAAAAATACTGATACCATTGGCACTTGGGTTGAAAAACCCTTCTTCGATATGGAATTGGAATCTTCACTTATGATTGTAAAAAAAGAAGATGGAAATTATTACTATGAAAGTGGAATAGATGATTTAAAATATCCTTCAAAATTGAACAAGAAGCAAAATAAATTTTACTTTGAAGAAGATGTTTTGGGTTGGTATCTACAAATAGAAGATGACGGAAATCTTACATTAAGATATCAAACAGGAAAAACAAAAATTGATTTCCCTGTATACAAATAACATTACCTCTTAAACAACAACGGCTCTTCTTGCATCATTGCTTCTATCTCTTCAATAGTTCGTGGTGATTTGTTGGACAAAATAATTGGAGCGCCATCGGTAATTAAAACATCGTCTTCAATGCGTACACCAATATTCCACCACTTAGGGTCGCAGGGCGAACCCTCGGGAATGTATATGCCCGGCTCAACAGTTATCACGTCATTAGGTTTAAGCGGACCATACGTTCCTGCATCGTGCACATCTAGACCCAAATAATGAGACGTACCGTGCATAAAGTAGCGCGATACTTCTTGTGGTTTGGCTATAATGCCCAACTCTTTTAATCGTTGAGAAATAACGGTAGTAGCTGCTACATGCGCACTAAAAAATTGATTGCCTGCTTTACACTCTTTGATGCCTGCTTCTTGAGCTTCCAAAACAATATTATAAATAATGGCTTGCTCTGGAGAAAACTTTCCGTTTACTGGTAAAGTACGCGTAATGTCTGCTGTGTAGCCATGATATTCAGCGCCAATATCGCATACCATAAGGTCGTTACTACCACTTGTTTTTCGGTTGGTGTTGTAATGCAATATGCAAGAATTCTCTCCACCACCTATTATTGATGGAAATCCTGTGTATTCTGCACCTCTCAATCCAAAAATATATTCTACCACCGCTTGGGTTTTGTATTCAGGTTGGTTGGCGCGCATCATGCGCATGTTTTCATTATGGGCTTCGCAAGTAATGTCAATGGCTTTTATAAGTAAGGTTAATTCTTCGGGTTGTTTGGTTTGGCGCAATTCTGCGCACCACTCGTCCAACTCTTTGGTGTTTGATTTTACTTTTTTATCTGCCACTTGCTCGTCAAAACGCTTTTTTAGATGATACAACTCGCCTTTGTTTTGGCTGTAAGGCAAATCTCCTTGAATGGGCAAATAATACACACCTCCGCTAAAATTGCGTAAGTCTATATTATTATCAGCAAACGTATAATTGTCATATGCTTTAGCAATGCCTAATTCCATTTCAACAACCGATGTTCCTAGTCGCTTGCCTGTCCAAAGCTCCATGCGCTCGTTGCGTGGCTGAACGTAGATAAGTTCGTTGAGCATTTGTCCTCCAATATTTTGAGGTTTATCAAATACAAACAGTAACGCATTGGGCTCTGTAAGTCCAGTAAAATAATAAAAATTTGGGTCTTGATGGTAGAGGTAATCAACATCATTTGAACGAACTCTTACGGGTGATGCAAAAAATACAGCTACCGAATTTTCGGGCATTAATTGGCGTAACGCTG
>CAZFFP010000168.1:0-2313 GCA_964518215.1 uncultured Chitinophagaceae bacterium | reverse complement strand
AAAGTTTGAAAATTGTCACCTACTCCTGATAAAAAATTCTTTGCACTCTTGAAGAAATGCCGGTGAGTATTTCATAAGGAATGGTGCCCGCCCATTGTGCCAATTGTTGAATGGTGAGTTGTTCGTTGAACAATACTACTTCATCGCCTTCGCGTGTTTCGGGAATATGAGAAATGTCGAGCATGGTCATGTCCATGCATACTTTGCCAACAGTGGGCGCTAACACTCCATGAATCAACATATTGCCTGTGCCATTGCCCAATCTTCTATCAATGCCATCGGCATAACCAATACTTACGGTAGCGATGCGCATATTTTTCTTCGCTTTGTAGCTGCGGTTGTAACCGACAGTTTCGCCTTTTTTAATTTCTTTAATTTGAGACACAACGGTCTTTAATTTTCCCGCAGGCAACAAATGCAGTTGAGGCGATTGCGCGCTGTCGATGCCATACAGGCCCAAGCCCAAACGCACCATATCGAATTGCGCATCTGGAAAACGAATGATGCCTGCCGAATTGAGCACATGGCGCATCGGCTCATAAGCAATGGCGGCAGAAATTTCCGCGCTCATTTTTTCGAATTGCTGAATTTGCTCTTTGGTAAACGCATCTTCTTTCGGGTCTTCGCTGGCAGCCAAATGAGTAAATAAGGACTGCACTTTCAACAAAGGATTTTCTTTCAGCAAGCGGATGAGTTCGGGCAGGTCGTTTTCTGAAAAACCCAAGCGGTTCATGCCGGTTTCCAAATCGAGGTGAACCAATACCGGGTTTTCGCTTCCGCTTTTATGATAAATCGCCACCGCAGTCGCCAACGATTGTAATAATTGCAGCGAATAAATTTCAGGCTCCAATTGCAATTTGATGATTGCTTCAAAACTTCTTTCTTCAGGATTCATTACCATTACAGGCAACGAAATGCCAGCCTTTCGCAATTCCACACCTTCATCAGCATAGGCAACACCCAGATAATCTACCCGATTAAATTGCAACACCTTGGCAATTTCATAGCCACCGCTTCCATAAGATGATGCCTTCACCATCGCCATCACTTTTACTCCGGGTTTCAAAAATTTATGATACTCATTGAGGTTGTGCGACAACGCATTGAGGTTTATTTCGAGCGCGGTGGCGTGGCGTTTTTGTTCGAGCAGTTTTGCTATGGCTTCAAACTCAAACGAGCGTGCGCCTTTCAGCAAAATGGTTTCGTTGGCAAATTCAAAGGAGCCGAAATTTTCGAGAAAAGTATCGGTGGTTTCAAAAAAGGCGGTTTCCAACTGTGGAATGTTTTCAAACATTTTATGTTGCCGTTTCAATGCCTTGCCCACTCCTATAAATCTGTGAATGCCTTTTTTCTCAATAAAATTTGATACGTCTTCATACAGCTCCCGTTCAGGCTTTCCCGACTGCAACATGTCTGAAAGAATAACTGTTTTGCGTGCGTGTTGATTTTGCTGGTCTAAAAAATCGAGCGCAATGGTGAGCGAATTTATATCGGAGTTGTAGCTGTCGTTAATCAAAGTGCAACGGTTGAGCGCCTCTTTCATTTCGAGGCGCATAGCCACCTTGGTGAGGCGCATCAACCGCTCTTTAAATTTTTCAACGGGCAATTGCAAATAGAGCCACACGGCAAAGCAGTGCAGAATATTTTCTATTGAAGCCTCATCGGTGAAAGGAATTTCGAGCGATATGTTTTGCTCCTGAAATTGCGCTTCGATAAAAGCGGCAGTCAATGTTTTTTTTATTTCAACAATACGCACATCGGCATCCGATTGTGTGCTCCAGGTGAACATACGAAAGCGGGTTTCTGATTCGTCTTCGTGGGGTTGGAGTTGTCGTTTAATGTCTGCCACGCAAGAACCAATTTCAGCATATTCTTTTCTGTAAATAAGAATTTCGCTGTTGATGAACAGGCGCAGCTTTTCTTTTATTTTCTGGCGCACATTCAAAAATCCTTCGGTATGTGCATCGCCAATATTGGTGAAAATGCCAATGTTGGGTTTAATAATTTTTTCGAGATGCTCCATTTCGTCAGGCTCTGAAATGCCCGCTTCAAAAATGCCCAACGTGTGTGTATCATTCATCTGCCAAACGGAAAGCGGCACGCCCACTTGCGAATTGTAACTTTTGGGGCTGCGCACGATATTGTATTCTTCCGAAAGCAACTGATAAAGCCACTCTTTGGTGATGGTTTTGCCGTTGCTGCCCGTGATGCCTATAACAGGAATCTGAAATTGTTTGCGATGAAAAGCCGCCAAAGCTTGCAATGCTTTCACCGAATGTTTCACCATAAGGAAATTTCCTTCGGGAAAATTTT
>CAZFFP010000167.1:0-2337 GCA_964518215.1 uncultured Chitinophagaceae bacterium | reverse complement strand
ACTGTGGATTCTCTTTTCCGCTTATTTTTTTTCCCATTGTTCGGATAGTTGTGATATCGAATGGTATATGTGAAGATTTTTCGCTCAAAGCAAATTTTGTTTCTTCATTAGAAGAAATAACACCTGCTCCGTAAATTTTTATCCCACTTCCATTTTCTACTAAACCAAATATATTCTGCCAAGCATTGTTATGATTTGTTCGTTATTAATATGCCTTGTTCCGATACCCCCCAGAGGTTTGAAAAAATCACAAAACCATTTATTAGTGAGTAATGGAACATGAACGAATACATCGTGAAACATATCGGGTTCAGAGAGATAATCGAGTTGACTCTTGTTTCTCAACCATGCTGTAGCAGGAAACTTTTGTTCTGAAAGTAACCGGAAAAATTCCGGCTCATTAATAATGCCTGGAGCCACCAACACTTTCCAGCCTGTAAGTCGCTGTAACTTAGAGTTCATTTCTTTGAATTCAGGAATTTTTTCATCGGTGAAACCAATATCGCTGATGCCTTGCAAATACTCATCGGCTGCCAGCCATGATAATAAATTCATTTGCCGATTGAACAATGTATTCCAAACCTTTTAATCTTCAGGCGTGTACCGATTATACTCCTGCTGCATTCCATAAACCATTTTGTAAATTTTCATCGCATTTTTTTAGGTTATAAAAAAAGCCCGGAACCTCTTCGGAACCGGGCTTGTATATTTTTCAGTTTTATCTAATCAACACAAAACACTTCTATTCCGAAATATTTCAGAGCGGTAATAATAGTGTGTGTGACTTTGTATCATGATGCTAATTTCAGCATTAAATTTTATACAACCGGTATGAATTCCAATCAATATGTTAAAAATTATTTTCTTAAGGCTGCGAAATTATTGTTTTACAAAACGAGTAAGACCTTTAGCCCCCTTAATGTTTTCTGCCTCAACAAAATAAGTCCCCTTAGGAAGGTTCGAAACATCGATGATAGAAAACGAATCTATAATTTTTTGATGCAAAACTATTTTTCCATACACATCATAGATAGTAACAGTTTTCAACCTGAACTCGTAACTCTCAATGTTTAATTCATTATTTGTCGGATTTGGGAAAATTTTAGAAACAATATCCGTCAACTTATTTTCGCGCAACGAAACAGTTAAAGTATCTAAAAGCAACAATCCCTCACTTACCGTTCCTATCCACAAATTGCCAAACTTATCTATCACACATTTAGACAAGTCATTTTGAGGAATATTGCTGTTTGCAGTATTCCAGAAAGTCCATTGCAAAACGCCTTTATAATGTGCCAGCCCGCTTTCTTTCAGGCATATATACGCATGGTTGTTGCGGTTTATTGCAACGCTATTAACCGAATATTCGGGCAGAGAGGTGTTGATGGGCGTAATGTATTGCCATGATGTGCGGTTAAACAAACCAATTCCGGCAGCAGGTGTCGAAAGCCACAGAATGCCGCTGGCATCTTCTTGTATGTCAACAATGGTATTATCGGGAATACCCGAATTACTCATTTCATAAATCGTCCAAACGGTATCGGCAATTTTTACCAATCCGCCATTCAGAGTGCCTATCCATTTCACATTAAACGAATCTATATAAATGGAGGCGATATTGTTGCCCGAAATCGGGCTGTTAAAAATATTGAAAACTGTCCATCCGGTATCGGCAGCATACACCAGTCCGGCAGATGTTCCGATCCACGCATTGCCGGAAGTATCGAAGGCGATGGAGCGAATCTGATTTTCAGGCAACACTGAATTCGTGGTGTTGTAAAATTCCCATGAAGAGCCTTTCAATATAGCAATGCCTTCGAGAAATGTTCCGAGCCAAATATTTCCCTGCTTATCTTCTGCAATAGCTCTGATATAATTGTCGGGAATTAGCGTGTTGGATGTTTGATAAACAGTCCATTGATTGTATTTTAATTGTGCCACTCCGTAATCAGTTCCTACCCAAAGTGAAGTATCTGATGCAACAAAAAGGCATGTAACAGAATTTTCGGGCAAAGGTGAATTAGAAGAATTGAAGATTTGAAATTGAGCTTGAAGTGTGCAACACAAAAACAAAAATACACTTACAAGCAGCGTTGTATTCATGGGTTACCGTATATGGTTCAAATTTAAAATTTCCATTTGCAAATCAGAAGGTGTTGCGTAACTTTTATCAGAAATGTTTTAAAAAGTATTTTCAAGAAAAAAAGCAGATAAAAACTTTAGCAAAGAATGCGAGAGTATTATGTCATTAAGGGATGAATTAAAATTTCATAAAGCATTATTGAATTTGTTGACAAGAATTTATGATTCAAACCTACAATGTGTCAGGTATGAATT
>CAZFFP010000166.1:0-2385 GCA_964518215.1 uncultured Chitinophagaceae bacterium | reverse complement strand
TCTTTTGTTTGTTTGTTGTTTGCGCATTTGCTCAGGTATCATTTTCTATTGCTTATGAGGGCAGCACCGGAAACCTGCCGCTTAAAGTAAAATCTGCTGACATCAATAATGATGGATTTTATGACCTTATTTGGGTGAACCGCCTCGACAACACCATACAGATAATTTACAATGATGGAACAGGAAATTTTTCGGACGGATCCATAGCTTACCCCTACCTTGCTCCCACCGATTTTACACTTGATTACAAAGACGGTAGATTTGAAATGATGGTGAGTAACGAAACACCCTTCACTATTTCAATCCGGCTGTGTCAGGACACGAGCAATTACACATTTTATACTTGTGATACCTTAAATATCAGCAGAGCAAGTCATCACAAAATTGTGTCGGGCTATTTGAGCAAAGACTTTGAACTCGATTATTTGTATCTCAGCAATTCCCCTCAGTCTTCCTTATACGCGATAGTTAATTACGACACGTTTTCACGAAATTATTCCATTGGCAGTGGTGGTGTAAGCTCTAATTTTTTCAATAAAGACATTAAGTTAATCGACCTGAATGCTGACGGATTTCCCGATATTTTGTTCCTGACCGATTCAGCCGGACATACTTTCCTTCAGTCTTATATAATTATACATCTACCGCCAGATGGTAAAGTTGATGTTCTCAATTATTTGAGACCTTTCACATATTCAGGTTGTTGTGCCAATCGTATAGAAGCTGCCGACCTCAACCGCGACAATATGCCCGAAGCCATACTTGCATCGGGCGATTCTACAATTATTATTTATCCGGGCGAAGTAAGGTTAGGGCTTGAGGTTTCTATAAGCGATACTTTTTACACCGTTTACACCGGCATGTATAACTTCGACATTGCCGCAGCAGATTTTGATAATGATGGAAACATAGATATTGTCGTTTCCAACAGCCTCAACAATCTGGTGAGCATCTTGCTTGGCGATGGCAATGGAGGCTTTCTGCCCTTGCTGAGTTTCGATGCCGGAACCGACCCGCGCGATATGGTTTTGGCAGATTTTAATAACGATGGATGGATGGATATAGCAGTGCTCACTCAAAGCGCCAATAAAGTTACCGTGTTGCTCAACACTACGCCCCTCTCTGCCGATGTGTTCAACAATCCCGAAGCAATGGTTAAAATTTTCCCCAACCCCGCAACCGAAAAAATAAACATAGAACTGCCTTTTGAAAACCATGGCATACATACCATAAGCATGAGCGATATGTTAGGCAGAACAAAAACCATTCAATACATAAAACCACACGAGCAAACCATAAGCATTAATGTATCGAACTTGCCTCAGGGAATGTATCATTTGCATATTTTCAGCAACGAATGGAGTGTTGTGAAGAAGGTGATGGTGGGGCTTTAAAAGTAAGGTGGTGTTTAAGTGGGAGCCAAGGGTGTTATCACTATCCAATAATAATAATTGTGCTTGTTAGCACATATAATATTGTTTTTAAACTCTGAGCATAATGAAGCGTTTAAACATTACTACAGGACGGAAGTATAATGGAATGGCAGGCGAATATGCAATTTCTGATTTGGTGCATAATCAATACCGTCATGCACCCATGCCCGTTTCAGCTTTAATCAGCAACTATAACGATATAAATACCACCATATTAAACAAGACAATTTATAAATGCGCCTTGAATTTTATTGCATTAATAAACAATAAGGAATTGTATTTATCTATGATGAGGGAAATGTATTCTGTTCCTGAAGAAGAAGGAATTGCACTTTCTGAATTATTAAATAAGAAAAGCAGCAATGCCGAAAGGCTAAAACAACAACCATACAATTTCATTCATAATGGTGTCCAACACCACATAGAAATCAGTTTGTATAATAAAGACATTTGTGATATCAATTTATATCCTATTGTTGCTATTGGGACAAGTGTAGATTTAGAATGCCTTCCGGGAGGGAAGAATATTCCCGGATGGATGATATTGGCTGAGAATAAAACTCAAGAAATATTATTGAATGAGCAGGAAGCCGACACCTCGCAAGTTCCTGTTTTGATTTTTTCAGCCGTTGAATCTTCTCAAACCAACGAAATTATCCATTATGGCTAAGAGATACTTCATAAGCAGGTTTCAAATTGATTACAGATATGACAACAATGCGTATTCTGAATATTACACCCGATTTTTTATTATTCAGAATCAAACACAACTTATAAAACAACTTTATCCAAGATTTAAGGATAAATGGAAAAAAATCTCTTTAGTCCCGAAAAATAAAATTAAACAAGAATTGCTCACTTGGTATTTAATTAAAAACAATCCTGAAAACAAAAACCTATACTTTGAAGGTTTTGCAAACAATATAGATTACAGACTAATTGGGATAACATT
>CAZFFP010000165.1:0-2405 GCA_964518215.1 uncultured Chitinophagaceae bacterium | reverse complement strand
TACAAGTAGCCAAAGAAATGGTAGACGCAGCTCATAGAGCAGGAGTTGAGGTAGTCAAGCATCAAACCCATATTGTGGCTGACGAAATGAGTGGTGCCGCAAAAAAAGTAATTCCAGGTAATGCGGACGTTTCCATATATGAAATTATGGAGCGTTGTGCTTTAAATGAAGAAGAAGAACTCGAATTAAAAAATTATGTAGAAAGTAAAGGCATGATTTTTATCTCAACCCCTTTCTCACGTGCCGCAGCTGAACGTTTGAAAAAGTTTGATATTCCAGCGTATAAAATTGGCTCTGGAGAATGTAATAATTATCCGTTATTGGAGCATATAGCCTCTTTTGGGAAGCCAGTCATCTTGAGTACGGGTATGAATACCATAGAGAGTATTCAAAAAGCAGTAACTATTTTTGACAAGCATAATATTCCAGTTGCTTTATTGCATACTACGAATTTATATCCTACGCCAATTCACTTAGTACGATTTGGTGCGATGATGGAAATGCATGAAGCTTTCCCCGATAAAGTTTTTGGGTTGTCAGATCATACGTTGAATAATAATGCTTGTTTGGGTGCGGTTGCTTTAGGGGCATCAATTTTAGAACGTCATTTTACCGACCACATGAACCGAACAGGGCCAGACATTGTATGCAGTATGGATGAGCAAGCCTGTAAAGAACTTATTATAAATTCAGCTGAGATGGCTCAAATGCGTGGCGGAACCAAAAAACCAGCCGATGAAGAACAGGTGACAATAGATTTCGCTTTTGCAACCGTTTGTTCCATTGCTCCTATTCAAAAAGGAGAAGTGTTGACCAAAGAAAACATTTGGGTAAAACGCCCAGGAACAGGTAAGATTTTAGCCGAACATTTTGATTCTTTGCTTGGAAAAAAAGCTACAAGAGATATAGCAAATGATGAGCAGTTAGATTTTGTGGATTTTGAGTAGTTACATCCCCCCAACCCCTTCAAAGGGGGAGTTCATTCTAAGTTCTTTTATTATATTAGTTATTTATATGACGGTTAACGTAAAAAGTCTAAATTGGCAATTCCCCAATTGAAAGCTTGTTCCGACTTATCGGAAGGGGTTGGGGGGGATGTTTATTTGATGAATAAATCAATAAAGTATTTACACTAAAAATCTCAGTAGAAGTTCATGTTGGAGATGAGAAAACAAGTTATTTTTCAATCCTCAAAAAAACCTATATTTGCAACACAATAGCAACAAAATGTCCAAAAAAATCTTATTCCTTACCGGTACACGTGCCGATTTTGGCAAAATAAAATCCTTGATTCAAATTTTGGAAGCACATTCCGAATTTGAACCTTTTATTTTTGTTACGGGTATGCACTTGCAGAAGGAATACGGTTATACTTTGTTAGAAGTGGAGCGATGTGGTTTTACTCATATTCATACCTTCGAAAACCACACACATGAAACCACTATGGATTTGACTTTAGCAAAAACTATAGAAGGACTTTCAGCTTATGTGAAATCCTGTGAACCCGATATGATTGTGATTCATGGGGATCGAGTGGAAGCCTTAGCTGGTGCTATTGTAGGAAGTTTGAATAATATTTTAGTTGCACATATTGAAGGGGGTGAGGTCTCAGGAACTATTGATGAGTTGATTCGCCATTCTACGAGTAAAATGAGTCATATACATTTTGTTTCTAACAAGCAAGCTAAAAAACGTTTGATACAAATGGGCGAATTAGAAAATGCTATTTTCACTATTGGTTCACCAGATGTAGATATTATGTTTTCGAATACATTACCAGATTTAGAAACAGCAAAGCAGTATTATGAAATTGCATTTGATAAATATGCAGTTGCGATGTTTCATCCAGTGACAACAGAGGCAAAATTCATGCAAGAATACGCGGATCATTTTGTAGATGCCTTATTAGCAGATCATCATAACTATGTAATTGTATATCCCAATAACGATTTAGGAAGTCAAACCATTTTGAATGCTTATGAACGATTAAAAGGGAACTCGCGTTTTCGTATTTTTCCTTCGTTGCGATTTGAATATTTTTTAACCTTACTAAAAAAATCGCAGTTCATTATTGGCAACAGTAGTGCGGGTATTCGAGAAGCGCCTTATTACGGATTACCTATTATCAATATTGGCACGCGCCAACAAAACAGAGCGCTTCATGCCGATATAATAAATGTGGATTATGCTAAGCCTAATATTTTAGAAGCGCTTAAAACTATTGATACTTATCAAGTTCAACCTGCAGCGAATGATTTTGGAAAAGGAAATAGTGCCGAATTGTTTTTGAAATCGCTTTTAAATACAGATATTTGGCAACTGAATCATCAAAAACAGTTTAGAGATATTTCATGAAAAAAATAGGAATCGTAATAACAGACGGAGTGGGCTATCGTAATTTCATT
>CAZFFP010000164.1:0-2425 GCA_964518215.1 uncultured Chitinophagaceae bacterium | reverse complement strand
CGATAAAGTTTTTTTCTTCTTTTGTAAAACCCAAAGCCGGGTAATCGGTTTTTTCATCGGTAATAATGGCAAGGCTGTCTGCTTTCTGAAAATTCGATTCGGGTTTGATTTTGATGCGCATCATAGTTCATTTTTGAGGGAGCAAAGATAAGTATTAATAAAAGTGAATAGTGTCGAATCAAAATTTGCTTATACTTATAATTTTAAGCGGCACTATTAATACTTCATATATTGCATGTTGAATCAAAACCATGAAAAACATTTCTTCATCAACTGCCGAAGCATCAGTTAGCATTATAAAATCGGGTCAGCGTGTATTTGTTCAGGGCAGTGCGGCTACACCTTTAAATTTACTGCGTGCTTTGGAAAAAAGAGCCTCTGAGTTACGTCAGGTTGAATTGGTTTGTGTCAGTGTGTTAGGCGATATAGGTATCAACAAACCTGAATACCGCGATAGTTTTTACTTCAATTCGCTTTTTGTTTCGTCTCCGGTAAGAAAAAATGTTAACGAAGGTAATGGAGATTATATTCCGGTATTTCTCAGCGAAATTCATTTATTGTTTGAAAAAAATATTCTGCCTCTCGATGTGGCGTTGATACATGTATCGCCACCCGATAAGCATGGCTTTTGTTCATTAGGTGTATCAGTAGATGTTACCCGCTCGGCTGTTAAACACGCCCGTCATGTCATTGCACAAGTGAATCCGAAAATGCCCCGCACTCATGGCGATGGGTTGATTCATGTAAACGAAATCAACTCCTTTGTCGAGGTAGACGAGCCATTGCCGGAAGTTGATTATTCGAAAGAAGTGGGAGAATGTGAAATAATCATCGGACAAAAAATCGCATCGTTGATTGAAGACCGTTCTACTTTGCAAATGGGTATTGGAACTATACCCGATGCCGTGCTGCAATGTTTAAGAAATCATAAAGATATAGGAGTGCATACTGAAATGTTTTCTGACGGTGTGGTTGAACTCATGAAAAAAGGCATTATCACCAATCGTCATAAAAAGAAGCATCGCAACAAAACTGCAACTGCTTTTGCCATAGGAACAAGAAGCCTTTATGATTTTATTGATGACAATCCGCAATTTTCTTTTTTAGAAGCAGCTTATGTCAATGACGGAAAAATTATCCGAACTAACCCTAAAGTAGTTGCCATCAACAGCGCCATTGAAATAGATATTACCGGACAGGTTTGTGCCGATTCTATCGGCACCAGACAATATTCAGGAGTAGGCGGTCAGATGGACTTTATTCGTAGTGCAGCACTATCTGAAGGAGGCAAGCCAATAATCGCAATGAGTTCGACAACAGGCAAGGATATTTCTAAAATTGTTCCATACCTGAAAGAAGGAGCAGGGGTGGTAACTACCAGAGCACATGTGCATTATGTGGTAACTGAATTCGGCATAGCGTATCTGTTTGGAAAAAATCTGAAACAACGCGCTCAGGAATTATTAAAAATTGCACACCCCAACCACAGAGAGATGTTGGATAAAGCTATTTTTGAAAGGTTTCATTAAATAAACAACCCTGTATTTTTATTTTATAATGCCAAAATATTTTCTCGCAAAGGCGAGAAGTCGCAAAGAAAAATTATCTCTTATTTTTTTCTGGCACTATTTAGAAAAGCATATTTCAAACAATTCTGTATCAAAATTGTCTTTTTATTTAAAACAAATTATGTTTCACTGGTTTAAAAAAGCTTCTCCTACAGAGCAATTGGAAAAACGATATAAAAAACTCATCGAAGAATCCTATCGGCTTTCGCATACCAACCGTAAACTTTCAGACTTGAAAGCGGCTGAAGCAGCAGCCATTTTGAAAGAAATAGACGCGATGAAAAAATAAGCCATTAAAATAATCGGTTAGCTATGCTACGCTTAGTATTGCTCTTTAAAACCTAACTTAGCGCAATAATTTTCAGCCATTGACGGGCGCTGCCGCATCATACAAAAAGAAAATTCTCAACGACCCTGTGTATGGATTCATTTCCATTCCCGAAGGCATTGTTTTCGAACTGATTGAACACCCATTTTTTCAACGCCTCAGACGCATTACTCAATTGGGTTTAACTTATTATGTATATCCGGGCGCGCTGCACAATCGGTTTCAGCATACGTTGGGTGCGCTGCATCTGATGGGACAGGCAATAGAAGTGCTGCGCTCCAAAGGAATTGAAATTACTGCCGAAGAAGCCGAAGCGGTTTCGATTGGAATTTTAATGCACGACATCGGGCACGGTCCGTATTCGCATACGCTCGAAAAAGTTTTAATAAAGGGAGTAAGCCACGAGTTTTTATCTGCCTGCTTCATGAAAAAATTCAATGAGCAGTATGAAGGAAAACTTACACTTGCCATTGAAATTTTCAACGACCGTTATCATAAAAAATTTCTGCATCAACTCATCTCCAGCCAA
>CAZFFP010000163.1:0-2432 GCA_964518215.1 uncultured Chitinophagaceae bacterium | reverse complement strand
TGCTTTCATTTCTTTTTAGAAAAGAAACGAAACAAAGAAAAGCGCAAATGGCAAAGGCTCCGCCTGCCATTTGCAGGCTTGCGCGCAGGGGTTTTGATTGAAGGGGAAAGCAGGATTTGATGGGGCAGGCTGTTTTTGTGATGTTTTTTAAAAAAGTGATTTTTTTGGAACACTAAGGTTAAAATACCTCTCTGAAACTTAATATTTGTGTATTTGGCAAAAAAAAACGAGCAATATTTTTTGCTCGTTTTGCTGTTTTCTTAAAAATGGGTTCTTTATTTTATTGGGTTTCTAATAGATGTTTTTAGTGAAAAGTGATTTTTTGGAACATTACCGTAACTTGGGCTTTGAAACTATTCAATAGCCTTTATTTCTTTCTTTAATTTTTCTTGCCAACCCTTTTGGTTTCTTTTAGATAAATATTTCTCTACAACTTCATTGTATTCTTTAACGCTTTCGATAAGAGTTTCATTAACTTCACAAGTCAAAAAGTTATATTCAAAGCCGTACTTCTTAGCAATCCGATTCATTTCATTACTATTAACTGCCGGGAGACCAAAATGATAAATCTTAACTATTCCTATTAATAAATCAGCCTTAGCAGTTTGACCGTCAAAAAGCAGGGAATCGGAATTTACACCTCCTAAAAACAGTTTGATTTCTCTGCTGTCTGCTTCTTTAATAAATATGGTAGTATCACTTGTAGAATATCCAACTTTTGAAAGTTCAATATGTAGGCTGTTAATATTTATTGGGATTTTCAATATAAAATTTCCTTGTTCGTCAGAGTTGGTTCCTGTAATAAAATTTCCTTCAAACTTTAAAACAATATTGACAAATCCAACAGGTTTATTGGAAGTTTTTGAAAGAACAACACCTTCGATACTGTTTTGAGCATTGCAGCCAAATGAACCAAAGGCGAGAATTGTTAATAACAATACTTTAATCATTTTTAACATCTACTTTTGGTAATGACTCATTATTTATAAGCATGTTGACATCATCTTGATTGGGCATATTTTGTCGAGAATAAGAACCAATACCATTTTTAGCGCCATCATTGTCAAAGAATAGTGTATGAAAAATCTCATGTATCTGATTTCTTTCAGTATCATGTTTTGCATTCATCAAAACTGATTTGTGATTTTGCGTAACACCACCAAATACTTTTATTACCCCTCCTTCTTCTTTTTCAGTAAATAAGTTAGGGTGGGTTTTTTCTGTGCCTTTTTGGAAGGTATTACCGATTGGAACACCTTCAAAAGATTCACGTTCAGCTTTACTGCTTAATTCATACAATTGCCCACCTTCTCGAAATTCCAAATCAAACTGAACATTATATCCTGCATATTCACCTTCAGAAACTGACAAGCCTAATCCGTTCAATCTTGAATTTATATCCTTCTGCATTGATTTAATTTCATCAGAAGAATAAGCCGTTTGAGCTATTCCGTTAGTTGGAACTGTTTGAGTATAATAAACCGCTTTGATTGTAATTGTTTTATTCTTGTGATCAACTACTGCAACACCTTCATTACCGTCAGGGTCGGTATAAAAAATAGGGTTATTATTAAATGCCGAATAAGGATTTTGGTGTGGATATTTAATGCTCATTGGATCTATTTGCCATCTTCTACCAAGTCTTGGGTCATACCCATAATCCCCGAAAGATATGTGATTACCAACGCCCTTGACTTCATCATCTTTTTCGTGACCGAAAGCACCGAACCTGTAGGAATTACTACTAAAATTCTGCATAGGCATTAACATCCCGCCCGGATAATACAACTGCGCACTTTTTACATCGGCTTCGAAGCCTACTATTTCGCCATTGTCTTCTAAGGGTAATTTCTTGTCGCTTACGGTTGCCAATACATTGCCCAAGTGGTTGGTGAGTTCGTATTGCTTAGCGCCTATGTAGTGCAGCTTTAGATTGGGGTTGCTTTGGTGGTGTGTGAGTGTTGTGCTTACCGATGTTAAATCAAATGTTCCATCATCATGGTAGGTTACTTCATCGGGTATGGTGAGTATGCTCAATGGCGCTTCGTGGCTGGCGCTCATAATGCCTAATCGGCTGTTGCAATAAAGGGTATGTTCTTCCAAAGCGTATTGCATTTGGTAGTTATCGTTGTCGGTGTCTTCTATGGTTTTTTTGCTGTAGGTTGCCATAGTGTTGCCGTTGGCATCTCTAATATAGTAAGTATATTCCCATTTGTCTTCATTGCTTGGGTTGCCTCCGGGTCGTGGCTTGGCTATTTTAGCTACACGGTTGCCCATAGCATCATAGCGAAATTCCAAATCTGTTTTGGCGCTGTTTTCTGCGCGGGTAATGCTTTTTATTTTTCCTGATACATTCCATTCTATTTGGGCTATTTCCTCCTGCTCATCTTTTATCAGGTTGCCTATTTTATCGTAGCCATAGTTGTCAGCAT
>CAZFFP010000162.1:0-2437 GCA_964518215.1 uncultured Chitinophagaceae bacterium | reverse complement strand
TATATTTCTGTAAAAAATCTTCAGAAGATTTATTAATAATGGTAGGCTTGAAAGGTTTTTTTTCTACTTTCTTCTTGGGAGTTGTTTTAGCCATTTAAGTTGTTTTTAAGCCGCCAAATATAGAAAATTTGAGGGCTTTAGATTTTAAAATTGAAATTTAATTACAGACGATAAAAGCAGCTATCGAAGAAATACATCAATTACCCTACTTCACTTTTACTAATTTCACTACGTGTGGTTTCTTGGAATTGTATATGCTCAAGAAATAAACTCCTGCCGAAAGCGATTCGCTGCTAATGTTATAAATATCAGGCGATGCTTTTTCTAACTCAAATATTTTTTTACCACTCAAATCATAAAGTCTGATGTCGGTGTTTTCAAAATCTTTTGGAATTCGAATTTGCAACGGAGAGGAGCCTTCAGAAAAACCAATAGTGTTGGTTATCGAAAATTTACAATCGTTTACTGTAATAGTAACCGAATCTGTATTAAATCTGCCTTGAGGAGTAACCACGCGCAGGATATACGTAGTGTTTTCAGTTGGCGAAACATTAATGTATGATTGAAACACCTCAAGGTTTTCATCGGTGCTTTGCCAGCGATATTCATTGCCCGAACTCACTTCATTGCTTCCCAAAAAAATGCTGTCACCGGCACATATTTCCGTATCAATTCCTGCATTTACTTCAATGGTATTGTCATGCACTAAACAGGATAATTCCGCTACTGTATCAATTAAACCTCTTCGCAGCAAAGGGAAATATATTTGACAAAAATGACTTCCGCCAAACATTAAACTGTCGGAGCTGATAAATTCATAAGCAGCATTTTTCAATGTCATGTTTGGCGACAAAGCATAAAGCGTTTGCAACATCAACTTGTCTGTAGTTTCTCTTCCTATTTCATCCCATATTTCCATCAATGCTGTACTCCACATTTCGCCATTAGCATGTATGCTGGGGGATATATCTGTAGGATATGTTTTGGCGGTGGCGGCATTTCTTCCATTCCAAAATTCATTATGACCATCCCACGTAAACATATCCTGCCATCGAAATTCTTCTATGTTTTTGGAATAAGAAGTGGCAAAGTAATCGCAAAGTCCTTCGTCCAATGCGCGCCTTTCGTTGCCGATATTTGTCAAGTTTGCATCGTGCGAAAGTGCATGACCGTATTCATGCACTATGACATCGGCATCTTCGGCATCTTCAACGCCACCGGTTCCAAACAACAATCGGGGAGGGTTGGAGGCAGGAGAAAAAAGCGAATTATCATCGCCATTCAACGCATGAGGGTCGGCATGAATGGCATAATCTGCAATGTCAGGAAAACCTATACTATGCAAGTATTTTTTAAAATTGCTGATATGATAAAAAACATTCACTGCTTCAAATCCGGGCTGCGAACGGTCGAAGAAAAATTCGGGAAAGGCAGATGTAGGAATAGGAATATTAGGCGCATCCATATCGCGAATGAACACAAAATCGTTTTTTAAAACATACTGATTATTCTCAAGTGTAACATCAATTTTCACTAAAATACGCTCGGCATCGAGCGATGGATTGGTAGTGTTGTTGTTGTGCACAAAAGGCGGATTGTAATAATTTCCCGAAGATGTAAGCGGGTCGGGTTTGAAAACAAAAGCATCTGCTTCAACAGTAGAAGAAGAGTGGTAGCAATTCAAATCTATATCTAAAATTAACTCGCCTGAAACATTCACCAGATATTCTCTGAAAGCATGTGTGGATGGATTGAAAATTTTATACCGCCACATAGGGGTAACGGTTTCCTCAATTACAGCCCAGATTATTTCTTTCAGTTGAATTTCTTTTTTATCGGAAGCAAAAATTTGTTCGAATAAAATATCCGCATCACTGTTTTTTAAAGATGTAATGGCAGATTGTAAAGCGCTTTCATTCCAACCGGAAACATCATAAGAATTGTCATATACGGAAATGATGTTGCCTTTTTTGTCGAGATTGATTTTGATGTAGCTGTTGTAAATATGTTGTCCTTTGTATTGTTGTTGCAACAAATAATGTATTCCGAAAGGACTGGCACGGTAAAATTTCACAAATGTTATGGAGTGTTCGGCAGCAAATGCCGGAATCAAATGTTTTAGTTTTATTCTGAATGCTCCTTCTGTGTTTTCAGAAATAGGAATAGATATTTCGGGAGTAAAAACTCTGCAAGTAAATGTTGCAAATGGATTGAGTTCGGAAACATACTCCATTTTTGACGATTGCGCCAAAAGTATTGATGTCTGTAAGATTAATATCAGAAGTAAAAATGTAATCCTGAAATTATTAGCCACTAATGAAAACATATTCTTTGGAATGCCGAAGGGATTTTTTTGTGTTGGAACTATCATCTTAAAATCACGCGCAATTTTCACAACACAAAGGTTACATTTTTCATTCGGTTTTGTTTAGATTTT
>CAZFFP010000161.1:0-2461 GCA_964518215.1 uncultured Chitinophagaceae bacterium | reverse complement strand
CCCCTGCTGCTTTGTCGGCTTTTAAGCGTTCGGGAAGTGAAAGCATAATTTCTTTGGCTGTGCTTGGTGCGCTCATTTTTTCTTGTTTTGTTTTAGTTGAATGAATGTTTTGATTTTTTTCAGGTTGTAAAGATATATTTTCTTGCGATTTCAAAGCATTATATGCCGATTCATAATTCACACCGTCCACAATGATTTTGGCTAAAATTTCTTTCATTATCTCGGTAGTGCCGCCCACAATGGTTCCCACACGGGCATCGCGGTAGAGGCGTGCAATAGGATATTCTTCCATATAACCATAGCCGCCAAAGCATTGCAAACATACATCCGCCACTTTTTTGCCCAATTCGGTAGCCAACATTTTCAGCATGGAACATTCTTTCACGGCAAAATGATTGTTGTCATAAAGCCATGCGGTATGATAAGCCAATTGTTTAATGGCTTCGGTTTCGGAAGCCAAATCAACCAAAGCATGGCGCAGCACCTGAAATTTTGAAATGGGTTTGCCGAATGCTTCGCGCTCGTGCATATATTTTAATGTAAGGGCTATGCCCGCTTCTGCACCTGCCACTGCACCAATTCCTGCCACTAAACGCTCCAACTGAAAGCTGTCCATGATATAGTAAAAGCCCTGATTTTCAATTCCAATCAAATTTGAAACGGGCACTTTCACGTTGTCGAAAAACATTTCGGCAGTGTCGCTGCTGTTCCATCCCATTTTTTTGAGTTTGCGGGTGGTGAATCCGGGCGTTCCCTGGTCCACCATCAAGAGCGAAATACCTGCCGGTCCGGCTTGCGGGTCGGTTTTAAATGCCACCGTTGCAAAGTTGCCATACACGCCATTGGTGATAAAAGTTTTTTGCCCATTCAGAATATAATGGTCGCCATCACGAACGGCAGTAGCTTTAATATTTGCCACATCGCTTCCGGCACCGGGCTCTGAAATAGCCAGCGAACCAATCCACTCGCCACTGATGGCTTTAGGCAGATATTTTTGTTTGAGTTCCTTGCTGCCCGCTTTGAGTAAATGCGCGGTGGACATATACTGATGCACGCCATGCGCTGCCGCCAAACCTGCCGAAGTGCTGTATGCTATTTCTTCCAAAAGAATAAGCGAATAGAAAAAATCGTTGTTGCTGCCGCCATACTGTTCAGGGAAATTGATTCCCAAAAAACCTAAATCGCCCATTTTAAGAAAAACTTCACGGGGAATTTTTTCATCGGCTTCCCATTTTTGAATATGGGGGTTCACATCTTTTTCTACAAACTGCCGCACACTTTGGCGAAACAATTCGTGCTCTTCGGTAATTAAAGGTGATTTCATTTGCTTTGTTATTAAGAGAAACAAACTTACGTGAAAATGTGATGAGTTGGCGGTTTCAGCTTTTAGCTGTTAGCCGTTAGTTTTTAGCTGGCAGTTTAAAGTTGGCAAAAGTTGGAAAGTGCGTCTTTGCGAACGTAGCGTAGTGTAGCGGAGTGAAGCAATCTGTTTCAGTTGGCAATTGTCAGAATCACAGATGAATTGAATGAAATGATGGCGTTGGTTTAATTCTAATCTGTGTCGTCCAATAATCCTTTAAATCCGCTATTCGGAATTTTGTTTCCCTTCAGCTAAAGCAGACGGCAATCTAACTTCAAACTTCTAAACTCAAAATTCCAACTTCCAAATCAGCCTTCAGAAATCAGAATTCAGCTTTATAGACACATGTTATGTGTCTCTACGGGGTTACAGAATTTCTTCCGGTTTCACATTTATGGTGAGATTATTAGCGCTTTTGAGCCGCGTAATCAAGGCTGTTGTTTTTGGTATTTCATATTCAAAGAAATAATCAATCGCGTGAAGTTTCGATTGCAGAAATTCGGGCGAGTATTTTCCGTTGCCCGACTGTTTCAGTTCTTCCACTTTGTTTCCCTGTTTCAGCCATTGCCAGCCAATCGCAATAATGCCAAACAGTTCGAGATATAAAGTAGCATCTGCCAGAAATATTTCCGGCCCTTCGGTTTGTGCCAAACCCATCAGGTGCATGGTGATTTCCTGAAGTTTCTGAAGCTGTTGCTCTAAAGTTGACGCATGATGTTGAAGCGAAGCGAAGGTTTTTGCTTTTTCAATATCGCCTATAATTTCCTGCATGAGCAGCATTGTGGCTTTTCCGTTATTCATCAAAACTTTTCTGCCCAACAAATCCATACCATGAATAGCGGTGGTTCCTTCGTGCAAAGTATGAATGCGTGTTTCGCGGAAAAATAATTCCGCCATAAAATCTTTAGTGAAGCCATAACCGCCAAAACATTGTAATGCAGCACTGGTGGAAAGTATGCTCATTTCGGCAGGATAAGATTTTGCCACAGGTGTGATCAATTCGAGTTTCAGGAAATTGTTTTCGCGTTCCTCTCCTTCTAATGTAGTAGAATTGTCGAGATACATAGTTGCCTGCATCGCCAATGCGAGCGAGCCTTCCAA
>CAZFFP010000160.1:0-2518 GCA_964518215.1 uncultured Chitinophagaceae bacterium | reverse complement strand
GGTTGTCGCCTCGCATAAATCCTCTGATGCTGCTTATCATGTGGTTGATATTGCCATTGTATAACGGCTTGGTAGAGATTTTTAAAAAGTGATTTTTTGGAACACTAAGGTTAAAACACCTCTCTGAAACTTAATATTTGTGTATTTGGCAAAAAAAAAACGAGCAATGTTTTTTGCTCGTTTTGCTGTTTTCTTAAAAATTGTTTCTTTATTTTATCTAGTTTCCAAAAGATGGTTTTGATGAAAAGTGATTTTTTGGAACATTACCAAAGCGAGAATATTGCCGTTGGGGTCGTAGCTATATCTTTCCAGAAAACTGTTGGTGTGCGTGTTGGCGTGTTGTTTTGCAAAAAAAACAATTTAGTTAAAAAGTTCCCGGATAAACATTATGCTTAATAATAATGCTGCTAATGCAGCTGTTACGAGTCTATAATTAAGCGGTATGACAGTTGTTTTCTCCTTATCATCTTTTATTAAAATAATCACTAATAATAAAAATATTATTAGAAACATCAATCCAACAATCAAATTGTGTATATCAGTCATTTTTCTCGGTATTATTATTTTCAAAAGTTTTATCTATATATAGATCTACGGCTGCTTGTTTACCTAAATCTCTTACTTCATCGTTTTTGGATGTTTCTTTTATCATTCTTCCTCCACCATAATTTAACATAATTTTTGATCCGGTTAATATTGCGGCTTCCTTATCATTATCATTTATTTCACTAACTAACTGAATGACGTCAGATGTTTGACTCATAACATCCCCAATTTTATAAATAGGAATTCCAAATTCCGGGAATCCCAAAGCTGTTATAACAATGCCTGAAATTTTAGCATAAGTGCTCCCTTTTTGCATATCTTCCCCGAACTTCTTAAATCCTTCATCTCCTTGATAACCTTGATGAGCATGTTCAAGTTTTAATAAACTTCTATATACGACATTATATTTATATTCAGAAACTGTAGCCACATCAGGAGTATATGAAATAACCCTATCTTCTCCAGTTATATTGGACGAATAAGTTAACAGTGTTCCTGAATTACCAATTGTATTTTCACCATTTCCATACTGCTGATTCAATAAAAAATTTTGAAGATCGCTGACTTTCTGATAGTCTGTGATTGCAATAACTGAACCATCTTCTTGTTCAACAAAATGAATCCATAAGTCTTCCCTTCCATCTAAATCCACTGCCACAATTGGCTTGTTTCCAGCAAAATGATATGGAGAATAATAAGCATATTTGTAATGCAATGGGTCAACTGTTGGAAAACGTCCAAGCCTTTTCATATACATTCTCATGCCATAGTCCTGCCAATCAACTAGTTCAACATCGGTAGGCTTTCCATTGAAATCGTATTTATAGTTACCAGCTTGATATTTTCTAGCTGTCATCCCAAACGGATAATACAACTGCGCGCTTTTGACATCGGCTTCGAAGCCTACTATTTCGCCATTGTCTTCTATGGGTATTTTCTTATCGCTTACGGTTGCCAATACATTGCCGAGATGGTTGGTGAGTTCGTATTGCTTAGCGCCTATATAATGCAGCTTGAGATTGGGGTTGCCTGTATATTGGGTAAGTGTTGCGATTACTGTTGTTAAATCAAAACTACCGTTTGTTTGGAAGGTAACGGTGTTGGGTATGGTGAGTATGCTCAATGGCGCTTCATGGCTGGCGCTCATTACGCCCAAGCGGCTGCTGCCATAAAGGGTATGTTCTTCCAAAGCGTATTGCATTTGGTAGTTATCGTTGTCGGTGTCTTCTATGGTTTTTTTGCTGTAGGTTGCCATTGTGTTGCCGTTGGCATCTCTAATATAGTAAGTATATTCCCATTTGTCTTCATTGCTTGGGTTGCCTCCGGGTCGTGGCTTGGCTATTTTTGCCACCCGATTGCCCATCGCATCGTAGCGAAATTCCAAATCGGGTTTGGTGCTGTTTTCTGCGCGGGTAATGCTTTTTACTTTGCCCGATACATTCCATTCTATTTGGGCTATTTCTTCCTGCTCGTCTTTTATTAGGTTGCCTATTTTATCGTAGGCATAATTATCAGCATCCTGATTGTCTATGTCGTCTGTGCTTACTCCGTCTGCTACGGCATCGTTTACATGTCTGAGGCGGTTGCGCCCGGTTTGGTAGTTGTAGGTGAAGTCGTCCATCAAAACAGCTTCGTTGTTGTAGCGTTGAAGGGTGGTAAGGTTGCCGTTAGGATCGTAGCTGTAATTGGTTTTGTAATTGTTTACTGAGTTTATACTATTCCATAAATTGCTGTTCGCTACAGTTGAAGTCATTTCATATGCTTCTGATTTCAACAGACGGTTCAACTGGTCGTATTCAAAAGTTTGCACATGCGGAGGTTCGTTGGGTTCATTGTATTCGCCTCGCATAAATTCTCTGATGCTGCTTATCATGTGGTTGATATTGCCGTTGTATAGCGGCTTGGTAGAGATTTTTAAAAAGTGATTTTTTGGAACACTAAGGTTAAAACACCTCTCTGAAACTTAATATTT
>CAZFFP010000159.1:0-2541 GCA_964518215.1 uncultured Chitinophagaceae bacterium | reverse complement strand
TATACTGATTAAACAATAAAACAAATGACGACAGATTAAATTTTTATATAAAAATGGCTTGTCACCTTTGAATAATAAAGAGGTGTTTGAGTAGTAAAGTATGCATTCTACCAACCCCATGCTTTTTATGCTGATTTGGAGTAGTAGTTTTGCGGCAGCAGATCTTTGATTTTATTGATAGGATGGTCTTTTATGATGGAGAGTACTTCTGTAAGCCATTTGATAGGTTCAATATTGTGAAGCTTACAAGTTGCAAAGAGGCTGTACAGCATGGCACTACGTTGTGCTGCCTCGTGGCTACCTGCAAATAGCCAGTTCCTTCTGCCAATAGCTACCGGCCTGATGCTGTTTTCTACAAGGTTATTATCAATTGGTAAATAACCTTCCTGAGTATATACAGTCAGTTTAGACCAACGTTTTAAAGTGTAATTTAGGGCTTTGCCTAATGGACTGTCTGGTATCGAAGTGGCTTGCTGGTTTTTTAATACAATTTGTAATGCTTGTAGTACGGGTATAGATTCAGCCTGACGCACTTCTTTTATTTGTCCTTCGTTGAGATTGTTTTCTCTACAATGTTTTTCAATACCGTATAGTTGGGCAATGAACTCCAGAACTTCGCTTGCTTTATCTTTATCAAAACTTTGGACATCGATAAATTTACGCCTGACGTGTGCCCAGCAATTGGATACTATAATATCATCGGTGTTTTCAAATTGGGTGTATGCGCTATACCCGTCCACATGTATATGTCCTTTGTACCCAGATAATATGTCTCTGGGGCATTGCCCATCTCTGCCAGGCTCGTATTTGAATATTACAAGTTTATTTAATGTGTTATAATAGACCCAATAATACCCTTGGTGAGTAGTTCCCTTTTTGTTTCGATCTATTACTTTAAGCGGGGTTTCGTCTATTCCCAGTGAGGGTGTGCTTAAAACTTCTTGTCGGAGTGCATCGTAAAGAGGTTCTATTAATTGGCCCGCAGCCCTTAGCCAACCACTTACGGTAGTGGCATCCAGTATTACTTTTTGCCGAAGGAATATTTGCAACAATCTGTGTATGGGCAGGTGATCCATAAACTTGCTTACCATCAGATAGGCCAACAGCGATGGGCCTGCAATACATTTGTCTATAGGCATGCTTGGTAAGGATGCTATCACACGCTTTGCGGTTGTATTTTCCTCTGTAGGCTTTATGTATTCAGGGCGTATATATTTTTTTATATAAAGCTCTCCCACTTTGTATTCCAGCACCTCTGTTATTTGCTGGCCAACAGGGATTAGACCTGTTACGTCTTCAGATGGCTGAATGATGATTTCTTCTCTGCGAATATGGGTAGGTAAAGGATTACGGCCTTTATGATTTACACGGATACTTTTATTTTTGGTGGATACTTCTTTGGTTTCTAAGGTTGTTGTTTGAATTACCTCGGCAAGTTTATCATCGGGAAAAAGATCAGGCTGCAAGGCATTGGTATTTGCAGCAGGTTTAAATTTTTCCTGCTTACCGCCAAAAATAAATTTTCGAAGTTCTGTCACCTGTAGTTCCAACAAGGTAATCCTAATGGCTTGTTCTTCGTTGATTTTAAGCTGCTCAGCCTCCTTAATTTTTAATGCATTATTTTCTGCCAATACTTCCTCGTACAGGCTTTTATAATCGATATATGGTGTAATTATATTAATAATAAATATAATACAACTATCGTGCCAGAATGATATGATATTGCCTTTTTTACAGACTGAATCAGGCTTTCAATGAAAATCTTTTTCGCTGCCTGACAGATTGTAATATAATGCCTTGTAATATGAGTTGCAGTTGCACATGGGATAGCAATATGTCATTGTCCTGTTGCAAATTGTCAGGTTGTTCAAAAGTGCCTTTCTGTAGTCTTTTCTCATATATAGCAAAGCCATCCTTATCCCATTGCAACAGCTTAATCTGGTTGTGCCGACGGTTCATAAACACAAATACATCACCACTCAGAATATTTTTCTTCATATCATTGGTAACCAGCCCGCACAAGCCATAGCAACCCTTGCGCATATCCACCGTTTTTCCATAAAAGTAATATCTGGTTCCAGCACTTAAATAGAGCATATTAACCAACTAATTGCTTTATATAATCGGCAGAAACTAAATTTGAAAAATGGATTTTTACTCCATTTAACAAAATGATTTCTATACAACCGGCAGAAACGGGTGGTGCTTGTAATTGTATAAAACCTCCGGTATCCTTTTTTACAGATCCCATTAGTTTTCTCCGCCAATAATAATACAAAGATGGTTTTAGCTGGTGCAACTTGCAATACTCTTCTACATACATCCCACTTGCCTTACAGTCATCTATATGCCTACGCATACGTTCTGCCATGGTCATTTTATTCTCCATGGCGCAAAAGTCAGAACTATTGGCAGTATCTCAAATATGGGGTTGGTAGAATGGATACATTGCTATAACGGTCTTCGGGGTTTCTATTGGAGCAAAATATGCCATTGATAATGAGTTGATCAGTCCTTTAACAAGGATAATACTTGGTTATC
>CAZFFP010000158.1:0-2667 GCA_964518215.1 uncultured Chitinophagaceae bacterium | reverse complement strand
TGAAAATCGGGATACTTTTTGGCGGACCTTCGCGCGAGCGCGAAATTTCTTTTGCAGGTGGCAGAACAGTGTATGACAACCTCAACAAATCGCTGTTTGAGCCGGTGCCCGTGTTTATTGATTCGCTGAAAAATTTCATCCTCTTAGACTGGCAATATATTTACAAAGGCAGCATCCGCGATTTTTATCCGCCTGTGGAAGCGCTGCCCGAAAGCCCCAACGGTTTTCAGATTTATGCCGAAAGTTTGGGCGCGCCCGAAACGCTCGATTGGGTCAGCATTGCTTCAAAAGTGGGCAAACGCATTCAGCCGCAGGACTTGCCTCAATATTTCGATTTCGCATTTCTTTGTCTGCATGGCGCTTTTGGCGAAGATGGTCAGATTCAGGGCATTCTGGAGTCGTTAGATATTCCTTACAGCGGCTCGGGCATATTGCCTTCCGCCATAGGCATGAATAAATTGTTTCAGAAAAATATGATGCTGGCGGCAGGCATGGAAGTGCCCCGATACTCAAATATTTCGCGCCAAACATGGCTACAGGAAAATCAAAATGCGGCTGAAATTTTTTCAAAAATAAAAACTGAATTAGGTAATCGCTTTGTGGTGAAGCCCGCCAATCAAGGCTCGTCTGTTGGGGTGAGTATTGTGAGTGAAAATGACGATGTCGAAACATTCAAACAAGCGCTCAACAAAGCATTTTTTATTCAGCAAATTGAAAAAGATTTTTGGAGCAGTTTGAATAATGAAGCCCGAATCAGTTTCATCCGCAGCCTCACCGATATACGCGAGGGCATTGGTTTTCCTTTGAAAGCCGCCCATGATACTTTGTGTCATCCTGAAGATTTGCTTTCATTCATCGAAAAATATTTTGCTTCCGAAGAAAATAAAACACTCACACTCGAAGCCTTCGGTGCCGAAACGGAAGTATTGCTGGAAGCCTTTATAGAAGGCATAGAATTTTCTTGCATTGTTATCAGAAATGAAGACGGAAGCGCAGTGGCATTGCCGCCCACCGAAATCGTAAAAGGCAAAGAAGTATTCGATTACCGCTCGAAATATTTAGCGGGTTTATCGCGCAAATTAACGCCCATTCGATTGCCCGATGAACAGTTGGAAAATATTCGCAAAGCCTGCGAGCAATTGTTCGGCTTTTTCGATTTTCATGTGTATGCGCGCATTGATGGATTCATTAACGAAACCGGAGAAATTTTTCTCAACGATCCAAACACCACTTCGGGCATGTTGCCTTCCTCTTTCTTTTTTCATCAGGCGGCTGAAATCGGTTTGAACCCTTCGCAGTTTCTATCTTACATCATCAGAACTTCGTTGGTTGAAAGGTTGAAAAATCCGTATCGTTCCGAAAAAAATATTCAGTTGCTGCATCGGTTAGATGCTTCGCTGAAACAATTTCAAACGCAGCAACAACAGCGCACTCGTATTGCCGTAATATTGGGAGGATATTCTTCCGAAAGACATATATCGGTAGAGAGCGGCAGAAATATTTTTGAAAAACTTTCTTCTTCCGATAAATATGTTCCCGTTCCGGTGTTTCTTACCGGCAGTAATGAGCAACAGGAGTTGTATCAAATTCCCGTGAACATTCTGCTGAAGGATAATGCCGATGATATAAAAGACAAAGTGGAGCATTATGAAAAGCATCCGTTGATTCAGAAAATCCAACAACAATGTCTTGCTGTTACCAATCGTTTTGCATCTGCCGGTGTGCTCATGGAGCCTCGAAAAATTAATTATCAACAGTTGGCTGAAATTGCAGATGGTGTATTCATCGCGCTGCATGGTCGCCCGGGTGAAGATGGCGCTTTGCAACAACATTTGGAGTGGGTGGGCTTGCCCTACAATGGTTCAGACATTCAATCATCGCAGCTTACCATTAATAAGTTTGAAACACTGCAACGCCTGAAAAAAGAAGGCTTCACGGTTGCCAACCAATCTTTGTATTTCAGAAATGATTTTGAAACTGCTCCCGAAAAAGTCATTGCCGAAATTGAATCGAATTACAATTATCCTTTCATTGCAAAGCCGGTGGACGATGGCTGCAGTTCGGCAGTGAAAAAAGTAAAAAACCGCGAAGAATTACGCGCGTTTTTGAATTTGCTTTTCAGAAACAACATTGAACTCAACGCTGCCGATGCAGCCGTTTTGAAACTGAAACCCAAAGAAGAATTTCCCATGAAAGATTCGGTGCTGATTGAAAATTTCATCAACAGCGAAGGAGCGAAATATTTTCTCGAAATTACCGGAGGCATGCTCACCAAAACCGATGCTTCGGGCAATATTATTTACGAAGTGTTTGAGCCTTCCGAAACTTTGGTGGCAGATGAAGTGCTTTCCTTAGAAGAAAAATTTTTAGCCGGTGAAGGACAAAACATTACGCCCGCCCGCTTCGGAAAAACTGCTGAAGAATATGATATTATTTCGGCACAAGTGAAAAAAGATTTGGAGCGTGCCGCCCGCATTCTTCATGTTCAGGGCTATTGCCGCATTGACGCTTTTGTTCGCGTATCGCACGATATGAAAGTGGAAACCATCATTATTGAAGTCAACTCGCTGCCCGGCATGACACCCGCCACCTGCATATTCCACCAAGCCGCTATCAACGGCTACAAGCCTTACGATTTTATTGATGGCATTCTGGAGTTTGGATTTA
>CAZFFP010000157.1:0-2667 GCA_964518215.1 uncultured Chitinophagaceae bacterium | reverse complement strand
TAAATCCAAACTCCAGAATGCCATCAATAAAATCGTAAGGCTTGTAGCCGTTGATGGCTGCCTGATGAAATATGCAAGTGGCGGGTGTCATGCCGGGCAGCGAATTCACTTCTATGATAATGGTTTCCGCTTTTAAATCGTCAGATACACGCACAAAAGCATCAATGCGGCAATAGCCCTGCACGTTGAGCATGCGTGCCGCACGCTCCAAATCTTGTTTCACTTGTGCGGCAATAGTTTCATATTCTTCTAAAGTTTTTCCAAAACGGGCGGGCGTTATGTTTTGCCCTTCTCCGGCTAAAAATTTTTCTTCCAACGAAAGCACTTCATCTGCCACCAATGTTTCAGAAGGTTCAAAAACTTCATAAATAATTTTTCCTGAAGCATCGATTTTTGTCAACATGCCTCCTGTTATTTCGAGAAAATATTTCGCTCCTTCGCGGCTGATAAAATTTTCAATTAGCACCGAATCTTTAATAGGAAATTCTTCTTTCGGTTTCAGTTTTAAAACTGCTGCATCGGCAGAATTGAGTTCAATAGTATTTCTGAAAAGCAAATCCAAAAATGCGCGAAGCTCCTCACGGTTTTTTACTTTTTTTACTGCCGAACTGCAACCATCGTCCACAGGTTTTGCAATGAACGGATAATTATAACTCGATTCAATTTCGGAAATAATTTTTTCGGCATCTTTTTCAAAATCGTTTCTGAAATACAAAGATTGATTAGCTACCGTGAATCCTTCATTTTTCAAGCGTTGCAACGTTTCATACTTATTGATGGTAACCTGCGAAGAAGCCACGCCCGAACCATTGTAGGGCAAGCCCACACGCTCTAAATGTTGTTGTAAAGCTCCATCTTCACCCGGGCGACCATGCAGCGCAATGAATACGCCATCGGCAATTTCAGCCAACTGCTCATAATTGATTTTTCGAGGTTCCATCAACATATTGGTAGATGCAAAGCGCGCAGTTATGGCATGGCATTGTTGTTGTATTTTCTGAATCAGCGGATGTTTTTCAAAATGCTCTACTTTATCTTTAATGTCATCGGCATTGTCTTTCAGAAGTATGTTTACCGGAATCTGATACAACTCCTGTTGTTCATTGCTGCCGGTTAAAAACACCGGAACGGGAACATATTTATCGGAAGAAGAAAGTTTTTCAAAAATATTTCTGCCGCTTTCCACTGAAATATGTCTTTCGGAAGAATAGCCACCCAATACTACTGCAATTCGGGTGCGTTGTTTTTGCTGTTGCTGAAATTCTTGTAAGGAAACATCTAATTGCGAGAGCAGTTGTTTGTTTTTTTCTGAACGATACGAATTTTTCAACCTTTCGGTAAACGAAGTTCTGATGATGTATGAAAGAAACTGTGAAGGATTCAAACCAATTTCTGCTGCCTGATGAAAGAAAAACGAAGAAGGCAACATGCCCGAAGTGGTGTTCGGGTCGTTGAGGAAAACTTCTCCCGCATCGGTTATGAAACCATCAATGCGCGCATATACATGAAAATCGAAAAAGCCGAACAAATGCTCACAGGCTTTACGAATGTTTTCCAACTGTTCATCGGGCAAGCGAATGGGCGTTACTTTGCGCGATAAACCCGCCAGATATTTTGAACGATAATCGAACACTTCTTTGCCCTTAATGATTTCGGTAGGCGGTAAAGCCACAGCATTTCCGTCTTCATTTCTTATAACAATGCATGAAAACTCTTTGCCTTCGATAAATGCTTCCAACAATACTTCCTGCTCGGCATCGAAGGCTTCCAAAGTGAGTGTTTTATTTTCTTCGAAAGCAAAATAGTTTTCAATGTAAGCAAGCAACGCTTCGGGATGATACAAAGTATCGTTGTCAATTTTCAGAGGAAACCCTATGCCTTCGCGTATATCGATGAGGCTGCGAAGGAAACTTATTTTAGCTTCATGGTTTAAGTTCTTCCAAAAATATTTTTCAATTTCCTGAATAAAAAATGCTTTGTTGAGCGCTTGCGAAAATTGCTGCACATCATCATTTTCATTCACAATGCTCACACCCACCGAAGAGCCTTGATTGGCGGGTTTCACCACAAAGCGATTACCTAATTGTGTTTTTACTTTTGAAAAAATTTCAGCCGCATTTTGATTTTCCTGTAGCCATGTTTGGCGCGAAATATTTGAGTATCGGGGCACTGCCATGCCTGCCGCCAGCATCATATTTTTCTGAAACAATTTATTCATGCCGATAGCCGAAGGTAAAATGCCAGAGCCGCTGTAAGGAATGTCTAAGGATTCTAAAATACCCTGAATTTGCCCGTCTTCGCCAAAGGCTCCATGCAAACACAAAAAAGCGAAATCGAAATACTGCGGCAAGTCCTGCGGCTGAATGCGCCTGCCTACTTTCGAAGCAATGGCATCCCAATCTTGTGTTTCGGGCGCACCCAAACTTTCGGCATATATCTGAAAGCCATGAGCGCTTTCGGGCAGTGCCGACACGGGTGGATAAAAATCGCGGATGCTTCCTTTGTATATGTATTGCCAGTCTAAGAGAATGAAATTTTTGAGCGAATCAATGAACACGGGCACCGGCTCGAACAACGATTTATTGAGGTTGTCATACACCGTTCTGCCGCCCGCAAAAGAAATTTCGCGCTCGCGCGAAGGTCCGCCAAAAAGTATCCCGATTTTCA
>CAZFFP010000156.1:0-2681 GCA_964518215.1 uncultured Chitinophagaceae bacterium | reverse complement strand
GCTCATACGTCCAATATCATCATAAGTGTATTGGGCAATAGTGGTAAGGGTGGAGGTATTGTAGCCATGTTTTACATAGGTTGGCCTTCCCATGTGGTCATAGTCAAACTGCTCGTTAATGGTAACAGCTTCAGTTGTTTCAGTTAAAAGAAAAATCGAAAAAAAGAAAGCCAGCTTTTGGTGCAAACCAAGGCGGCACGCCACCGGTTTGTGCATAGCAAAGTGACCACACTAAAAGCCATGAACGAGTTGCTGGGCGGGATGCCTATGAAGATGGTAGAGTTGTAGAATATTATAAACAAAGAAGCCCGGCAGTGCCGGGCTTTCTCTTATTCTTCAATGAAAACTATTCTGTTGTCAGATTCATTTTGGCATATATTGATTTCAATTTATTCTCATCAAAGAAACGATGAATGTAATAAATGGATGAATCTTTTTTGTCAAAGAATGAAAAGCTAGTAAACCAATCGGTATCGACACACAATAATGTATCGACTCTACTATAATGTATTTTCATCAAACAGACAGAAGTCATTTCTTCCGGAACTACTTTAAATGTGTTTGAATAAAAAACAAGCGAATCTTTAGGATTTGAACAAACAGACAGCCCAAATAAATTAAGATTTATTTTTCCTGTCTTCGAGTTCCAAAATATAGTTTCTGCATCTTCAAATTGTATTCGTTTTATGAGATAATATGCGCCAACTCTACCTTCAAGAAAAAACCTCACATCCCTATGGTTTTCATTTTCATTAGCATCAACTAAACGCATATTGCCATATTCCCCTTCGATTTTCAAGATAGAATCAGTTCTGTAAATGATTCCATTTTCGGTATATTCATTTAGCTTGATGTTTCGATTAAAATATCGGATATGATTCTTATTCCTGTTTATTGCAGCGAAAAACTCTTCTTCTGGAATAGAATAGAAGTAAGCATTAACACTGCTACCTTTTAATTTACCATTTATAACCGTATCAGAAATACTTGATAAGATAGTTGTTGAATCTTTCAAAAACGAGAGTAAATCAAAATCGACATCATTGAATACACTTTTTACAGGCCTGTTACATGACACTAGAATCAGTATTAGAAGCAATGTTATTATAGCAAGATTTCTCATGATATTAATATTTTAAAATCCACTCGTTCTTTACAAGATCAAGCATTCTCCCGTTTGGATTGGATGCTTTGGGCATATAAAGCTGTACTTTTGCATTGCTGTTCAATCTAATAAATACATTTCTTCTGTATATATCTCCACCTGATGGTCTTAAGTCGTCTTGAGTAGCATTAGGGTGCGAATGCACATCCGCTGAAACTGTTTTCCCTCTATTGCTTACATGATTCCTGCCTGTAATTGTTGTTGAATTCTCATTTGCGGTTGCAACAGAAGACGTATTGTCTGTATATCGCTGATAGCTCCATTCCACATTCGAATTTTCTGCTGCAAACTTAAATACATTATAAGCATCTGTTCTATTAACCGTATTGGCTACAGGACCAGAGATAGGTACACCTAGAGATTCTGCCTGTCCAATATTGGTTTTATCTGCCAATTGAGGCAATATGGATTTATCATTAACTTTAGTGCCATCAGACTCATTTACGCTACCATCCCTGTTCGTATCAGTTTTGTTTCCAGCTTTGTCAACAGCATAAAGCACGTCATATTTATCTTTTGTCTTTTCAAGTAAATTGATGTTGCCATTTTGATCTACTCCGTAATTGTCGATATACATCCCGTTTGGATCAATAAATTTCAAAGGATTATTAGCGACATAATTATATGGGGACAATGAATAATAGGTCTCTGCCATGGGGTCTACACTGTGCCACCTCCCCAGACTTGGGTCATAAAATCTCCTTCCGTAATCATAATTTTCAAAGAACTCATCTTGTAATTCTTTTCCGTTGTAAAGGTATTTATTTTCTGTGGTATTATTGGCACTAAACATTTTTCCGAAAGGATAATATTCTATTTCCTGGTCAACCTGGGCTGTTGAAGAAGAACCATCGTAATGGATTGTCATGCGGGTATTTCCCAAATGGTCTTTCAGGTGGTAGTAGTAGTCTGCACCTGTTGGGTCGTAATAACCTTCTGTTGTTAATACCTTGTCCAGGTTACCATCCTGGTAAATAAATTCCCCGTAATAAGACCTGGTAGTTGTATTCCCGCCGATGGTTACCGATTTTCCCCATTTTAAACCTGTTGCATCATATTCATACAGGGCAGTGTTACTTCCCTGGGTATACTGTTTAGGTAGATCAATCTCATCAAAATAGCTGACACTAATTCCGCGTTTGCCATCGTAGGTAGTGTTTCCGTTGCCATCGTACCCATATGATGATGAACCACTGAGTGTGCTTAACCTGTTTCCCGAATATGTATATGTAAAACCATCCAGTGTGCCCCCCGATGAGTTTTCACGTGTTAGTGTGGAGATATTTCCATTGGCATCATATGTTACATCCAGTTCATATTTGTTATAATCCGTTACAGCGCCACCTGAAGTGCCGGAGCCATAATCTGCCTTGATCAGGCGGTTAAGCCCATCGTACTTAAAAGCATAAGCTGCACGGGTGGTGTTATTGTTACGCCACCTTATTCCACTGATATTCCCATTGTATTGGTCCTCTTCATCCAAAGGGGATATATCGGACACCGAGTTGTAATAAAG
>CAZFFP010000155.1:0-2718 GCA_964518215.1 uncultured Chitinophagaceae bacterium | reverse complement strand
TGTATTGGTCCTCTTCATCCAAAGGGGATATATCGGACACCGAGTTGTAATAAAGCTCAAAAGCAAATAATTTGGTATTGGAGGCACTGACATCGGGGTCATTAATTTGAGTGAGCCATCCCCTGATGTTGTATTGCATGTCTAAATCCTGGTATCCCTGGTGCAGTTCTTTTTTGCTCATACGTCCAATATCATCATAAGTGTATTGGGCAATAGTGGTAAGGGTGGAGTAATAATTTTACACTTCGCAACCAGGTACTGCTTTCCAGCATTTTAGTTTCCACGCCAGTTACCCTGCCTTTTACATTTGTTGCGTTAGTATGTTCGGGATAAACAGAAGAGTAGCTGTACCAGTTTGCAACAGCATAGTCGTCGTAATAGATTTTGACCTGAGCAGAGCTCCCATATGGTGAATAATTATTACTGGCCCCTACCGTTGATACCAGGGTGGAATAAGAATTATTTTCGGTACAGATACCCTCTTCAACAGGTCGGCTAAAACTCACTGCCATCATGAGATGCCTTGGAATTATTGGTTTGAATAAGTCTTCCCAATCCATCAAGGTAAACGGTTTGGGTTTGTTTCTGCGTATATGCAAGACTGTTAACAGCGGACTCTGTAGTTTGACCGGAAACCAAAACTTTATCGGTAAGTATATAGTTTTTAGTGGACAAAACTGGAGATGAGCCTTGAACCTGTGTAATAAGCTTTGTTGTTTCATAGTCCCTTGCTGTTCTCAATCCATTTTTTGACAGCCTCGCTAAAATTGGCTACCTTGATCCAACAAGCATCAAGGTATGGGATGCCCCAAGGAAAATGATTCGTAGCAAGACATACAAAATGCAACACTAATAAGAGAATACTATTGAAAATAAAACAACCACCGAAAAACTGCGGATGATTGAGCATTTGGAAGAACCCGACAAACAAGCCCTTTTCAGGATGATTGATTGTATGCTGACCAAAAAGAAGTTCAAAGAATTCTTTCAGAAATATGAAGCAGCACTATAAAGCAAAAAGCCCGGCAATGCCGGGCTTTTTCTAAGCTCATAATAAAAAAGCTATTGCACACAAAACTAATGAAACTAAAATCAGTGCAACTGAAAGCAATATCCTTTTGTTTTGCTTGTGCTCTTCGTAATAAGAATGCTGCTTGATATGTTTATCATTTATAATGAAGAGAAAGTAATTGAACAAATAAGTCCCTACATAAATACCGGGAAGAATCAATCCATTTCTAAATAAAATATTTAAATGCAATAAAACATAATCCAATATGCCAACAATTCCTATTATTCCACAAGTTACTATTGCACTGTATATTCCAACAGCAAAATAGTAAAAATACTCATCATCACTTAAACGCTTGTAAATTGAGTATATCCAATAAAATGAGTATTGATATATATCCATCTTCCTACTTGTTGTGTACTAATATTCTTTGATTGCCCACAAAGTAATTGTGATTACCTTCAACTGTTATATTGTAAACAGTCATTTTCTCATTCAATTTTTCTATCATTTCTATTTCAGGTTCCATTCCTTCATCGGAAGTCACAAATAACTGCCCAACTCTAAGATTACACACTTTTACCCATCCTTGGTTTTTTACATAAAATGGATGTTCTGCCGTTACATATACAGTATCAGAACCAAAAGTAAGTTTATATATTTCAGATGTTGACCTGATGATTGTATTGGAAACAACACTATTTTCTATTGCAGAAGTTTCCAAATTGAATGTTCTTACTGTATCTCCTATACATACTTTTTCGATATCCCGGAGGCTGCCGTCATTATATAATATCTTTGTGCCCGCTTTGAAGCATACAGGAGACATGTTCATATAATATTGAGTACCACTTCGGGTTCCTTGTATTAAGGACTTTTGGTATTGCTTATTTTGTTGTTCAACTGCCTTTAGAAAAACAGGGTTAAATTGTCCCATTGCTTTCATCCCAAAATAAACACCTGAAAAGCTCATTCCCATAATTCCGAAAAAACCTGTCACACCAGCACCAATATCTGTCCAACCTTCTTTTGCAGATATTTGCTTCGTTTTCATCTGGTATGCTGTGGAAAATAAGCCAACACCTCCTAGTATGTTACCTCCCATTCTAAAAGCTCCTCCGAGTTTAAGTGCATTTGCCCCATCTAGTCCAAGGTATCTCCAACCTGAGTTCGTTGAAAAATTTGTGATAGAAACGCCTCCACTTGTTAGTGGTTTAAATCTGGATAAATTAGAACCAGCACCCAATGCTTGACCAATATTATAACCTGCTGCACCAAGTGTAAAAGAAAGAGAAGTATTAACATTATCAAAAAGCCCAAAGTTCAAATCAAGAGAACTATAATCAGCCTCTTTTGTTAGCCCTTCAGAGCTGACAGAGAATTGTCCATATTCCCCATTTGTAGAATTCCAGGCATCATTAATCATTTGTTGTAATGCTTGCTGGTTTTCTGCTTTTTTCTTTTCGTCATCCTCTTCTGGGTCATCTGGGTTCATCCCCATATAATCAATAAGTTTTATTGGATTATTTGCCGCATAAACATATGGGCTTTGGAAGTAATAATCTTCTGCCATCGGGTCAACAGTGTGAAATCTTGCAAGTTCCGCATCATAAAACCGTGCCCCGTAATCATAGTTTTCAAAGAACTCATTTTGTAATTCTTTTCCGTTGTAAAGGTATTTATTTTCTGTGGTATTATTGGCACTA
>CAZFFP010000154.1:0-2906 GCA_964518215.1 uncultured Chitinophagaceae bacterium | reverse complement strand
ATCCGTAGAAAGTTGCCGCCATTTATATTTAGTGGGATGGCCGCCAAACTGCTGGGCCCGTAAATAAGGGGAAACAATTAAAAGAAAAATCAAAAATATCCGCTGGTTATTCATGGGCTATCATTTTTTATAAGTCCGATCCATTGATTTTTGAAAGCTGAAATTAATTATTTTTAGACAAGCAATCCCCCTTATTTAAATTTCAACCATGGTTATTTCAGCTCTGATTTTCCGGCAAAGATTATACAGGCATATATTATATATGTGACTGAGAGGCACGAAGTGTGTAAAAAATAATTGGATATGGACATCCTCACTTTAAAATACCTGGTACACCGGCAGCAGGAATGGATACAGGTACAAGGAGCAAACACACCCACATTAAACCAGCTATTAAAAAAACTGGGCGGCATTTACACACAAACACATAAAAGCTGGCTGTTTGCCTGTACAAAAAAAGAATATGAAAAACTGATGGCAGCGCTGAAAGGAAAATACCAGGCAGATATCAACCAACTGCGAACTTCCTTAAAACAGAAAAAAAATACAGACACAGAGTGGCAATTGACAGCGCCTGCTGCTCAGCTTATCCACACGAAGGCAATCACACAATTTTCACCGAAGCTGAGCGGGAATTACAGCCTGAAATCATTTGCATATGTGCATGAAGTAAATAAGCATGTACTGCATTCTATGCAACAACTGTTGCTATTAAAAGCCTATAGTCCTTCTACTATTCGCACCTACCTGAATGAAATGTCTCAACTGCTGGTCATGCTAAAAAATATACCTGCAGACGAATTAAAACCAGAACATTTGAAACGATACCTTGTTTATTGCTATGAAAAACAACAACTGAAAGAAAACACGTTGCATAGCCGGATAAACGCAATGAAATTTTATTATGAGCAGGTGCTGAAAAGAGAAAAGTTTTTCTGGGAAATACCAAGACCAAAGAAGCCATTTCTATTGCCCCGGCTGCTGAATGAAACAGAACTGGCAAAGCTCTTCAATGCCCTTCCTAATAAAAAACATAAAGCCCTATTGTTTACAGCATACAGTGCGGGGCTAAGGGTTAGCGAAATTGTAAATCTGAAAATTGCGGATATAGACAGCAAGCGAATGCAGATCCTCATACAACAAGCCAAAGGGAAAAAAGATCGTTATGTAAACTTAAGCCCTGTTTTACTTGATATATTAAGGAAATATATACAGGAATATAAGCCCCGGCCAAGGGTATATTTGTTTGAATCGGAACAAACCCTTGCCGCCTATCCAACCCGGACAATTCAACAAATATTTTCGAATGCGAAGAAAAAGGCAGGCATTCGTAAGGAAGTAGGGGTACATAGTTTGCGGCATAGTTTTGCCACTCACCTGCTGGACAAAGGAACTGATATACGCTATATAAAAGATCTGTTAGGCCATTTCAACATAAAGACAACAGAGCGATATTTACATGTAAGCAAAAAACAGTTGGTCAATATCATCAGTCCGTTTGATGATTTATGGAACAAAGAAGGGTTAAAATGGTAAAACGGATTGTACTAACAACAATACAGAAAGTATAACACTAAAAGATTAATTCTCAACGAAAATAAATTTTAATACTTACGCCTTATATCATAAATTAGAGTGATGGACAGAAATGGCCGCATAGCACATCACTAATTTCTTGCACAGTATTGGCGGCCACGAAACAACGCCTTTGAATTTCATTCATTTCCAATCTTTCATTTTATCAATTGCAAAAATTTTATTGTAGCAAAGGCTTAGTGTTTCTTAATTCTGTCCAT
Organism: uncultured Chitinophagaceae bacterium; assembly: GCA_964518215.1. Lineage (GTDB taxonomy): Bacteria > Bacteroidota > Bacteroidia > Chitinophagales > CAIOSU01 > CAYSGX01. The sequence continues at coordinate 1,110 of CAZFFP010000154.1, read as the reverse complement.
CGGATCGGGGCATGACACCCGGGTAACTGAACTGTTGAGCCACGTTCTGCCATCATTGGGTTTGGCGCAATTTCGTAGCGGCTCAGTGAGTGTCAGGCTTGTTTTGTAGCTTTATTCCCGACACGAAGTCGGGAACCGCTACAAAACTGCGCCAAGCCCCGATCCGTTATATACAATGCAAAAAATACATTGTTCTCCGTTTGTAATACCGCAATTCAGCATTGGTAATTTTTTCAGCATCGGTTTCTGAGCAGCATTGGTTCGGGGTCTGTTTTTGCCATCAATTTTTGCAGCTCCGTTCAGCTTCTAAAAAAAAACATCAGCAGTGGGCGCCGCGTCGCTTCGGTACTACTATTGGGCCTGACAAGCTTCTATGATCCGACATTTGTACCCTGTTCAACTTCGGTTCAGTTTCGATGAGCATTGGTTTGTGGCAAAAACAGCCCGTCGGCTTTAGCTCATCATTCAGCTTTATCAAGTACAACTGTGCATTGGGCGCCGACGCATACGGTTGAATCTTTGTTCGGCTTTGCGAAGAACGAAGTTTGTACTGCGAACCAGCTTTGCCAGGCTGTTGAATCAGGTAAGCATTGGTTTCCCCTGTTTTGTCCATCAGCTTTTGAAGCTCCGTTGTGCTTCTGCAAAAAGAACCTCAGCAGCGGGCGCCGCGTCGCTTCGGTACTACTATCGGGCTGACGAACCTGTAAGAGCCAACATTTGATCTTTGTTCAACTTCGGTTCTGTTTCGATGGGCTTTGGGTTGTGGCCAAAACAGGCCGGGCATTGGTTCGTTAATAATCACCGGTAATTAAATTTCAGCAGCAGCAAAGCCAATCGTACTAATGATGCTTAAACAATTTGCACTGTATATAACACGGGGTTTGGCAAAATACGGGCTTCAGCAATGTATTCCAGGCAGCGGTAACTATGTGGGGCTTTGGTTTCAGGCTGACCATTTATTAATAAACATTTTTGTAAAAATTAAAATTCCATTCTTTAACTTACATCAACGCCGGGCGGACGAACTATGAATTCCCGTACTTCGCCAAGCCCTAACGTTATATACAATGCAAAAAATACATTGTTCTCCGTTTGTAATACCGCAATTCA
>CAZFFP010000153.1:0-3019 GCA_964518215.1 uncultured Chitinophagaceae bacterium | reverse complement strand
AGCGGTAACGCCTTCCGGCTTCTACGCCCTGCGTATGAGTGTCAGTCACATCCTTAGGGCTTTATTTTTTCACTCCATAAAAAACGACTGACACATGGAAAAGCAACCAAACATTCAGGAGCTACCCGCTCAGCTTGCCGATGCGCAAGCACAATTTCCTATTCCTCAATGTATAAAAATCAGCATCCACTACCGCAGAACGCGAGTAACGGCAGCTTGCACCGCCTACCAGCGCAAGTTTGGCAGCCGTGGAACTACATTACAAGAGGCTATTACCAATCTTGCTCAAAATGTGCAACAACATTTAGAGTGGTGCAAGCAAAACAACATAGCGGTGTCTGCTTGCTAAAATCCACAAGCCCAAGCCGTGCCGTGTGTTTCATTACACACGGCACCGCTTTTGGCTTTCGCGCAGAAAAACATTTCCCTACGGTCAATACTTTTCTTTTTGCCCGCTTCCGCTCCCCAACATGAGCCACGCACATTTGCGGCTACCGGTCGGGTGTGGCTGTTGCGCTCATGGCGGGTAGCACCCCGACACGGTTTTTAAAAGGTATTAACGCTGAAAAATCAATAGTCCAGAATCTATGCACTACTACCGTATCAACGGTAGTCAACTAATCGCCACGCCTTACGGCTCTGTGTGTGAGGGTTCGCTTCGCGCTCTGATGGCGTGGCTTCCTTATCTGTTTTGTTGGTGTTTTCGCGCCTGTGGCTCGGTAGCGCCCCGTCCGGTTTTCCGATTCGCTACACTTGTGTGTGTGTTGTGTGGTTTTGTGTGTGTGTTATAATAATGTATAGCAAAAGTGGACTTTTGGACTGTCCGTCCTCGCAACCCTTTGAAATATTGGCTTTTCTTTTGGTTTTCACAGTCCGAAAACAGTCCAAAACCCGTCCGAAAGCAGTCCGCTTTTTACAAATGGCAGTCCGAAACGGTCCGCAAGCGTTGAAATATCGCGTTGCGATTTCCACAACATTTTTTAAAGAAATCTCTTAGCCGAATGTTTCGCAACCGAAAAAAAAGACTATACTATTGTAGCTGTAAATTTTTGCAGCGATGAAAAAGTATTCTACGAAATCTCTCTCTCAGTTTTCTCTGAAAGAAATAACCGCTCTTATCAATAAAACTTTCCAGCAAAAATTTCAAGGAAAAACTGTTTTCAATAAAGACAGGAAAATAAACATCGCCATTAATAGGTCAAGCCGTAAAAAAACCAGAGAAATAAAGAATAAAGAAACTGCGGTAGTAGTTCTTGACCTAATTACAGCTATTGAAAACGCTGTGTTTATAAATTTCGACAAGCAACTGAAGGAAAAGCATCATAAAAAATTTCCGTCAGCTATTGCCTTTCTAAATTTTAATTACAACTGCTTTGTGGATGGAAAGAAGAAAAAATTTAAACTGAGTATCATCCAGACAAAAAACCTTTTATTCAGGTTTCATTACAGTTTACACGAGCATGTATGGAGTAAAGAAATTGTGCCGGTGCATGGAACTAAGCCCCGCCCTAAAAAACGTCCGAAACGTGGCACAAATCAAAAATAATGAGAAAAAAAGTAAAACCATATAAAAAATAGGGCTTCAACAGAGACGGTTGAGTGCTAAAGACTTTCGTCTTGCTTCTTTCAAACGTCCGAAACGCTTCTCTGTTTTCAGCCCTGTTGTAAAAATACCAAAACCTCACAAATAGTTCAAACATGAACACCGAAAAAACCGAAAACAATTCCATCCACTGGAGCCAATCAAGCGCTTTCACATTCAAACCAAACAAAGAGTATGCAAGGCTCTTTCGTGATTTCGTTGGTTTACATTTTCCCAATTCTGAAAGCTTCACCGACATGATGAAAACCATTGTTAAATCTAAAGGTTTACAAGGTTTACCATCTGAAAACGGTTTGCAAAAACCGATTACAGAAACCGAAAACAGTTTACACAATGAAAACGGTTTACAGAAAAAGTATGATGAGTTACTCAAGAAATACGAAACACTTTCCAAACAATATGAACTGGCGCACCAACTCAACGTTCAATCACATGCCATTTTTACATTACTCGAACCCTTCAGAAAAATTACATCGCAAGGCTTTAAGCAACTCGCCAACGATGAAAACCTTCCCGACCTCACCACCACCCAACTCATACGCCTCATGCTCGACTATGCAGAGGCAGACCCCGCACAAGATTTTGAAAACATTGTTGCCGACCTGGGCATTTCTGAAATACCATCGCCCATCAGTTTGCGTGTGGCTGATTGCCAGTTTCCGAGAGTAACCATAGCAGAACAAATTTTTAACGAACTGAAAGCCACGCAGCAATGAGCAAAAAGAAAGATGAACTTAAAAAATATGACGAAGAAAACCTACCCGCTTTACCTTCTGAATTTGAAAAATTCATTGACACAAGTGTAGATGAAATTTTAGAAGAGTTCAGTATTATGGATATTGCTCATGCTGTAGCATCAGCTATAAAAAAATCGTTTAGAAAACCTCACATGACAAAAAATGACCTCGTTAAAGAAAGTATAAGAACACTCTTCCAGAGAAAAATGATAAAACTTAAAAATTCTAAAACCCAAATACAAATTACCGATGGAACAGAACCAAACAGTTCAGGTGAGCAAGAGCCAACTGGACCAGCTCATTAATGAGCGAAAACAATTCATTCAGCAGTTGAATGAAGTAAACACCCGCGATGCAAAAATTTTCCGCGAGGTGAAAAAAATTTCCGACTTGCTCATGAACGCCAAAGGCGAGTTTGACCCAAGCCAGGTAATGGGTTTAATTATGAACCCGAAAAAGTTGGAAGCCATAGGCACACAAGATTTTCAAGATGCTTTCAAATTCATTATGAATTTTCAGGAAGAAAAAACAATAGACACAACGCAAACTGCTATTGAAGCATGAGACAAAAACCTTTCAGTTTTGCTGCCACTGCCACCACCACAGCCGTTGAACCGGCTGAGGCGCTCAACAATACGATCGAAGAAAAAAACTTCAACGATAGTGTAGTGGACCTTAC
>CAZFFP010000152.1:0-3047 GCA_964518215.1 uncultured Chitinophagaceae bacterium | reverse complement strand
GCTCCCCGGGCTGGGCTCGAACCAGCGACCCCATGATTAACAGTCATGTGCTCTAACCAGCTGAGCTACCGAGGAATTTCATTGCCGGTTTTGCAAATGAGTGTGCAAATTTAGGCTTTCAACTGAAATAGTGCAATATTTGCAGAAAAAATTTCAAATCTTATTATGAGTTTACTAATTGTAGGAACCGTTGCCTTTGACGCCTTAGAAACACCTTTCGGAAAAACTGATAAAATTGTAGGCGGCTCTGCGCTATATGCCTGTTGGGCTGCATCAAATTTTGTTAAAGACATTCAGTTAGTGTCGGTAGTAGGCGATGATTATGATTTTGACGAAATAAAATCTTTAGAGCAAAGAGGAGTGGTTACCGAAGGGCTTCAGGTGAAAAAAGGCGAAAAGTCGTTTTTTTGGTCGGGGCGCTACCACATGGACATGAATACCCGCGACACCCTCGCCACCGACCTAAATGTGTTGGCAGATTTCGACCCTGTATTGCCCGAAAGCTATAAAAATCCCGAGTTTGTGATGTTGGGAAATTTGACTCCTCAGGTTCAAATGCGCGTGTTAGACCAACTTCCTTCGCGCCCGAAGCTCGTGATGATGGATACTATGAATTTTTGGATGGAAACCCAAATGGATGCGCTCGTTGAGGTGATAAAAAAAGTAGATTTATTAGCCATCAACGATGCCGAAGCGCGCCAGCTTTCAGGCGAATATTCATTGGTGAAAGCCGCTAAGAAAATTCTCGAAATGGGTCCCAAATTTCTCATCGTAAAAAAAGGCGAACATGGCGCACTGCTCTTCCATAAAAACCATGTGTTCTTCGCTCCGGCACTTCCTTTGGAGGAAGTGTTTGACCCTACCGGTGCGGGCGACACATTTGCCGGAGGGTTTATCGGTTACTTGGCTTCCACCCGCGATGTTTCTTTCGGCAATATGAAACGCGCGATTATTTTCGGTTCTGCTTTGGCTTCGTTCTGCGTAGAAAAATTCGGCAATGAGCGCATGAAAGAAATTGAAAAAGACGAACTCGAAGAGCGCGTGCAGGAATTTATAGACTTAGTGCAGTTTGATATCGCTTTGGTGGAGTAATGTTTTTTTTGAGACATGCCCGCTCGAAAACCGTACAAATCAAAACTTTCAATTAACTTCCATGTTCATTAAATGCAACTGTTTCGGCAGTGCAGATTTTCACTTTTTTTGAATAAACGAAAGTTATTAATTCTGATGCATCGCTTTTTACCGCCTTTCTTTTCTCAAAAAAAATACTTTTGTCTCAGTATCGTTTTTATCTGCGGGTTGTTTTTTTCTGCTGAAGTGGTGGCGCAGCAAATGCAGGTGAAAGAGTGGAATTTTCAATCCTTTCCTGCGGAAGAAAAATTTATTTCTGAAGAATTAAAAAAACAAACTCCCGAAGCATTGCAATCGCATCCCGAATTCGGGATATTGCCCTACAATGCCCAATGTGATGATTGTGTGGAATTGCTGCACCGAAGAACCGAACATGAAAGGTTTTTTATAAAAAGCGGAAGCGGAGGCACACATTTTTTTGCGCAACAATCATTACTTCCTTTACATGTGCAAAATGAAAAAGGCGAATGGTTGAGCATTGACCAAAGGTTGAAACCGGTTTCTCAAAATTTTTACCGGGCATCCATTCAAAATTTTCCAACGGCTTACAATGCTTCTGAAAACGCTACAATTTTTACTTCCAGCAGATTCGATTTTCATTTCAATCAAAACTTGAAAATGTATTTTTCGGAAAAAAATCAAAATGCCGTGCCTGCCAATTATTTTTCTAAAAATATTGGGATGGAAGGTGTGAAAATTAAAGATGCCTGGCAGCATATTCACGTTGAACATATTTACAAAAAAGGGGGCATCAAAACCAATTTCATTATCGAATCAAAACCTCAGAATATTCCCGAAACAGGTTTTATGATTTTTGAAGATTCGTTTACGCTTCCCAAAAATTATTCTGTAAAAACGGGAAGAGAATATTATTTCGCAGAAACTGATGAAACATTTTTCAGCGAACTATTTATTTTGAATGATAGAAACGAAAGCATCATACAACTACATCAGCCAAAATATTATGATGGATATGGCAATGGCAGAGCAGGTGTTTACCGTTTTGAAAAAAAAGGCAATGATTACATTGTTGCGGTGATGGTTCCGGTTTCATTGCTGCACGATAAAAACATTCGTTATCCCCTCACTATTGACCCGTTGGTGAGCGAAGGTCCGCAAGGCATTGGCGCATTTAAAGTGCAGCCTCCACAAACATTCAACAGCGCCAATATGGCTTTTACACGCAGCACTTTAGGTTCGTGCGATTATTCCATTACGTTTGTCGGTTTGGGTGGGGCTACGCTCACTACCGTTTACCTCGATGTGGAATATGAAAATGAATTCAATGCTTGCAGCCCAAGCACAGTGCCTCCATATTGCGAGTTTCAAGATGTCTCTATGGAAGTGTTGGGGCCTTGCGGACTCAGCACCGGACAACTTTCGTGTAATCCTGCTCAACCACCTTTTAATGGCACCTGCACCACCGACCCATTGAAAGTGCCTGCCGCAAGAGCCATTCCTATCCAGAATTTTTTAAACTGCATTACTCCGCAATGCCCCGATTATCAACTTACATTCACCATTCAAAACAGAACTTTTAAGTGTCAGGACAATTGCGGCACACAGTGTGCCATTGGACATCGCTTTGCAGTAACCATTGAAGGACGAACGATTGAAGAGCGTGTAACCATCAGCGATTTGGAAGTGTGTGCGGGCGAAGAAGTACGTGTGGTTTCGTTGCCGCAATATGGAGTGCCTCCTTATACTTATGTATGGTCGCCCGGTGGACAAACCGATTCCATCATTTTTGTAAATCCTGAAAGCAGCACTTTTTATTCGTGCGTAGTTACCGACCAGTGTGGCAACAGCGCGGTGGCTGATACTTTTATCAATGTGATTCCTTCGCCTTTTATTGATACGGGAGGTCCGTTTGAAATATGCGATGGCGGCACGGTGCAAATAGGTGGCAACCCCAC
>CAZFFP010000151.1:0-3149 GCA_964518215.1 uncultured Chitinophagaceae bacterium | reverse complement strand
CTTTCTTTTCATAACGCACAGAAGAACCGGAAGGAAACACCCTGTCAATGGCTAAAACTATACTGTCCGACACATCAATTGCTTTACCCAGGTTGGCAACAATCACTCTGATTTTAAAGGAAGCGTCATTAACACTCACATTGGAAGGAACAAACGAAACATTCTGTGCTTCCAGACAATAATCAGGTTTTTTGTGTGTATTTACTCTGATGTATGGGTCTCCATGAAAAATCATTTCTTCTGTTACTGATAATATGATTTCGCTGCTGGGAACATTTGCATACAATTGCTGTATTTCTTCAGCAGTTTTTTTCATGGCATCGCCAAAAGGCATATCATATAAGGCTCTTCCGAAATTTTTATAGAGAGTGTTGGTATATGGAAACAGTCCTGTATCGAAAGAAGAACCGGGCGTAGAAAGAAATCCTATAGCGCCTTTGTTTTCCTGAAAAATAAACTGACCACTGATACCTCTGCCGGCATCGAAAATTTCTCCGGCAAAACATCCGTTAGAAATAATTACCGGATACCTTTTGAAATTGGTGAAGTTAGCCGGGTTGTCTATACTGATGTCGAAAGAGTTTCCGGTAGAGTGACCAAAAAAGGTAATAACAGAAACTCCCGCATTAATCCTATCGCGTATGGCATCTGCCAAACCAATTTGAATAGGGTCGCTGCTGGTTTTTGAAATGGTGAATACATTTCCGCCATAATGCACGCTTTCTATAGAGTCTTCATACACCTTCAAATAATTTCTGAATCGCAATTGTTCGGCACCAGTAATACCACCGCTCATGTGCATGATTTCTTTCATCCACAATTTATTGGCAATAGTTTGGTATGGGTCGCCTGTTTGATTTTGCAATTGTTCAAAATCTTTCAGCTTATCTAAATACGCCCTTACATCAGAACCATTTACTGCCGATATACGTCCTATCGGAATTAGTGGAGCAATATTTCCTCCCTGAGGAGTAGCTAACAAAATATCAGAGCCGCCAATTCCTGCTGTAGTAAGTCCGTAACTCGGAATTAAGCATTGAGTGTAAGCAGCGCCACTGCCTCTCATGGAATCATACTTTCTTCCTTTACCAATCATTAAACAATATTCCGGTGAAGTACCCCACTGCGCTACTGCAAAGCGAATAAGGTTTCTTACCGCAAGCGGATGTTTTCTGACTCCATAAGCAAATTGTTCGTAGAGTTGATTAATATCTATAAGTTTAACAGTAAAACCGCCTCCGGCAATACTTTGGCGATAACGCACATATTCATTTACCCAGTCGTTGCCACTGCCGTCATTATATAAATCAGGATGCGAAATAATGATATATCGAGCCTGATTTGAAGGCAGATTGAAATTGACAAAATTGATAGATTCTAAATCGTTTATAAAATTCACCTGCGATTCGCTGGTTACATACAAATTGCGCTCAGCACTCAAGTTTGCAGGAGGCAATTTAAATACTAACGGGTTGATTGGAGTTGCTGTTATTCTTAGAAAATTGGTAAGGTCATAAAGAATAGGAGTGGAGCCTTGAGCATCGAAGTTGCTTATCTCTACATGCCTGAATCCTGAAGTTCCGGCAGTAAGTGTAAAAAGATTTGAATTCAAACCGCTGAAATTAAAACCTCTTCTGTAAGTAATTTCTGCATAAGCAAACTGATTACCTGTAGTATTTCCAGTAACTACTGATGCGGAAAAACTCAGGGAGTTTACACTTTGTAATGTGTTTTGTGAAACAGAAAAGGTATTGCTATGATACTTGAAATTAACTGAGGTAACATCATCTAATTGTTGCGAATTCAATCTTGTGATAAAACGCACGTTACTACGCGTATTACTCACCGCAGATACTTTTATGGTGGCTGTTCCTGAAGGAATAGCATCGGGCGTCAAAATGTCAAAACTTGCAGCACTTGAAAAATTTCCACCGGCAAAACCTTCTCCTTCGTCATAGATGGCACGATAAACTCTTGTGCCTCCCCAATACCATCTGCCCGGACTGAAGGCTCCTACTCTCTGGATAAGAGATTTTTGTAAACAAAAGGTTTCTTTTGCCGGAAGATTATTGAGGTCGTTGCTGATATTATTGAAAAATTCCTGTTGCAGTGTTCTGAAAGTGAGATAATAAATCGCAGTATCGTTGTAAAGCGAATAATTGGGGTTTAACTGGTGGTTAGGGTCAGCATATAAATATTGGTCGAGTTTACCTTTGTTTCTTTCCCCGTAAAACTCAATATAGTCGTTGGGTCCGAAAAATCCATTGGTAGAAACATAAACCGGAACAACATTGCCATTGTTAAACAACGAAAATTCAGCGCCCGCCACATCAGATAAATTAATGCCCGCGGCAGTCAATACAGAATATGGTATTCTATAAATGCCATCTTGTATTACTCTGACTTTATAATACGGGCGACTATAATCAATCCATTCGTTTCCGTAGGGTTGTTGAGCCGATACGCCCCAAAAGAGTAATAGTAAAATGATAGTAAGGATTGAGCTTCTAAGCCTCATCTTTTGCGCTTATTGATGCCTAAATTTACCGAAAATACGTGAGAATAAAGAGCGTCAGATTGGTTGCCTATGTCAGTAAATGCGTAATCGAGCGATACCACTTTAATATGAATACCCATGCCTATAGTGGGCATAAACGTAGTGATGGATTTTCCTAAATCATCGGTAGATTTTTGAATATTACCTACACCGCCACGCAAATAAACAATGCGCGCATAATTCAGTTCCAAACCAAAGCGCGGGTCAATACTCACCGAATTGGTTTTAAACACTACGTTTCTTTTTCCATCGGTAGTTAAATCGAGATTGATTTCGGGAAGAATAAAGAATTTATCTTTTATTCCAAACTCATAACCAATACCGGTGATGAATCTGGGCACAGTAATTTCGAGCGAGTTGGTAGGAATTTCGTTGCCTGTAATATCGAGCACTTCTTTTTCTCTGTCTGTAAAGCTGAAACTCCACGCGTTGAATGTGCCCGTTACATCGCGTGCCATGAATCCAAGTTTCAGTTTTTTCACCTGATACTGCATTCCTGCATCCAATCCGAATCCCCAGGCGGTAGCAAAAGAACCTGCTTTGCGATAGACCAATTTGAAATTGCCACCGAAAGACAAACCTTTAATCAAAG
>CAZFFP010000150.1:0-3267 GCA_964518215.1 uncultured Chitinophagaceae bacterium | reverse complement strand
CTTTTACCAGATATTACACCACAAGCCTCATGTATTTTCAACAGCTTGGTAAAAAGTTTACATTAATTCCTTCAGCATTATTAAAAACCGACTTTTTGCATTACCAAACAGATTTTAGTCTAATTTTACAATACAAAGACAATTTCTACATAGGTTCATCGTTTAGAGGAAATGTGCCCGAAAGTATTGATGCAGCCTCAATATTATTAGGAGTAATTGTTTTTAAAAACCTGAGAATCGGATACAGTTATGACATCTCTCTCAGTGCGCTCAACAATGTTAATAACGGTTCGCACGAGATATTTGCAGGATACAGAATCAGTTTGAAAGACATTGTGAAGCCGGGAAAAGCCATTTACAGTCCCAGATTCCTTTAAATTTCAAATATTTTAGGCAATTAGGCGTATAGAAAATTTGAAAAAAAAAATAACGATTTTTGTTTTTGGAAATTAATTTTATTTTTACGGGCTTTAAAGCAGCACACACAATATGAAAATTATGAAGTTTAACTTGCTCTCTTTCTTCGCTCTGGCGCTTGCGTTCGCAAGTTGCGGAGGTGGTTACAATGGACAATTAGTAGGCGTTCAAGACCGCCCGGGTTGGAATAACATCATTCCTTACGGAATGGTATATGTTCCTTCCGGAACCCTCCACATTGGTCAAAGCGATCAAGACATCAACAATTCATTAACCCAAAGAACTAAGTCTATTTCAATTCAGGGCTTTTTCATGGACGAAACTGAAATCACTAACAATGAGTATCGTCAGTTTGTTGATTGGGTGCGCGATTCTATTGCTGCGAAAACCCTTGCTGGCGATTTTATTTTAACCGATGATCGCACAGGGAAAGAAAAAGTAAATTGGGCAGCGATGTCTAAAATGAAATATTCTGATGAGGAATACAGAGAATCTTTAGATGAAATGTATGTAACCGAAAACGAGCAATTCAACGGAAAAGACGAAATGGACCCTTCTAAATGGGTATTTGAATACTATTGGTTGGATATTAAAGAAGCAGCCAAAGTTTCTAACAGAGGAAAACCACGCTCTGAATTTTTCCGCTCAGGCTCTTCGCCTGTGTATCCTGATACTTTGGTATGGGTAAGAGATTTTTCTTATTCTTATAATGAACCCATGACCAGAAACTATTTTTGGCACCCCGCATTCGATGATTATCCGGTGGTGGGTGTTACTTGGGGACAAGCCAATGCTTTCAGTGCCTGGAGAACCAAATTCTGGTCTGATTACAGAACCGAAAGAGGCGAAGTAATCAATGACCCTTTCCGTTTGCCTACCGAAACAGAGTGGGAATATGCTGCGCGTGGTGGCAAAGACCTATCTCCTTATCCTTGGGGCGGTCCTTATTTGAGAAATGCCAAAGGTTGTTTATTGGCAAACTTCAAACCTGGTCGTGGTAATTATCCTGACGATGGGGGCTTTTACACGGTTCGTGCCGATGCTTATTGGCCTAACGATTACGGATTGTTCAACATGGCAGGAAACGTTTCTGAATGGACCATTACCGCTTATCATCCTGCTGCATATTCATTTGTTCATGACATGAATCCTGATATTCGTTACGATGCCAAAGATGATGACCCAATTACACTTAAAAGAAAAGTGATTCGTGGCGGCTCTTGGAAAGATATTGGATATTTCCTTCAAACCGGTGTTCGTCATTGGGAATATCAAGATTCTGCAAAATCTTATATCGGATTCCGCAACGTGTTGACTTTCTTGGGAAGATCAATCAATGACTAATTCTTTTTACAATAATCCGAAATTAATTTACGTTAGCTTACCATTAATTAACCAAATAAACCTTTTAAACCAACTATGAAAAAAATCGAAATTTTCTTCGAGACCTCCAAAGGTAAAAGAGTAAAAAACGCCATTATCGGACTTGGTGCCGCAGTAGTGTTGATGGGTGCCCTTTTCAAACTTATGTCTTGGCCCGGTGCCGGAGCCATGTTGACAGCGGGGCTGATGACAGAAGCATTCATCTTTGCCATGCAAGGTATTTTGCCTCCACACAAAGATTACTACTGGGAAAAGTTATATCCTGAGTTAGATGTGTCGCCCGAAGAAGAAGAGCTTCATGCAAAAGGTGGACATAAAAAATCTATCACTGAAGAATTGGACAACATGCTTTCAAAAGCCAAAGTAGAATCTGTTATGATTGAAAGATTAGGTCAGAATTTAAACAAATTCAGCACTAATCTTGATAAAATGACTGAAGTTGCTGCTGTTGCCGGTTCAACCAATGATTATGCTGCAAAAACCAAAGAAGCTACTGCTGCTTTAGACCAAATGAAAAGCGCATACGCCAATGCCACTACTGCTGTGAATAGCCTTGCTTCCACAACAGGAGAATTCAAAAATTATCAGGAACAAATTCAGACTGTTTCCAAAAATTTAGCCTCTTTAAATTCTCTTTACGAAGTTGAATTAAATGGTGTTACCGGAAACCTGAAGTCATTGAATAAAAACCTGAATGCTTTGAACGGCATTTATGGAAATATGCTTTCTGCAATGGGACATAAGGGATAATTCCTTGTGGCTCATTACACGATAAATTGGCGCAGTATTTTTTATTTAACCCAACCGAAAAAGACCTAACAATATGTCTATACCTAAGGAACCACGGCAGCAGATGATCAACATGATGTATCTCGTGTTGACCGCTCTTCTTGCATTGAACGTGTCCGCGGAAATTTTGAATGCATTTAAACTCGTAAAAGGTGGTCTTGAAACCAGTAATAAAGCCATTGACGGAAAAAATGCCAAGACCATGCTCACGTTTGAGTCGCAACTTCAAAATGATCCGGTAAGAACCAAACCTTTTTATGAAGATGCCATTAAAGTAAAACAGCTTACCTCTGAGTTTGTGGCTTATGTTGAAAGCGTTGAAGCTCAACTTATTAAGGAAAGTGATGGATATGAAGGAGACCCGGAAGATGGAGAATTGAAAGGAAAGAAAAATGTAGATGTTACTACACGTATTCTTGTTGACAAAGGAGGCGGAAAAGAACTTCAAGCCAAAATCAATAAATTGAAAGATGATTTTTTGAACCTTCCTTCTTTAACAGAAGAAGATAGAGCCGAGCTTACAAATAACCTTACTCTTAATGCAGAATTTGACCCAAACGAAAAGAGTGTTAAAAAACTTGGAAAGAAAACGTGGGAAGACTATAATTTCGGTCGTGTTCCCGTAATTGCGGTGGTTACGCTTTTAGAAAAATTTAAAAGTGATGCCAAAAGTTCTGA
>CAZFFP010000149.1:0-3312 GCA_964518215.1 uncultured Chitinophagaceae bacterium | reverse complement strand
AGTAAGGAATAAAAAATCACCTGTAACTTTACGTTTGTTCAATATTGTAGTAGATAAAAGAAAGATGCGCTTTTCAATCAACAGAGATTATCACTACATACTTATTGCGCTTATCGGAATGATTCTTTTTATTCCGTTTTTAGGCAGTGTGCATCTGTTCGATTGGGACGAAATCAATTTTGCCGAGTCGGCTCGCGAAATGCTCGTAACCGGCAACTATACCAAAGTTCAGATTAACTATCAGCCCTTTTGGGAAAAACCTCCTTTGTTTTTCTGGATGCAGGTTTTAAGCATGAAAATATTCGGAGTGAATGAATTTGCGGCACGTTTCCCCAATGCAGTATGCGGCATTATTACTTTGTGTTTTGTTTTTTATGCGGGAAACAAATATTTCGACAGTCTTTTCGGGTGGATATGGGTGCTGACTTTTATCGGTTCTTTTTTGCCTCACTTTTATTTCAAATCAGGAATCATTGACCCCTGGTTCAACCTGTTTATTTTCAGCGGAGTATTCTTTCTTTACAGGGCTTCCGATATGCACTATACCATTCAAAAGTTGAAAGTTGTTGCTGCAAACGGTCATCGGTTAAACAACTTTAAAACCGATATTTTTTATACGCTTTCAGGTATTTTCAGCGGGCTTGCCGTTTTAACCAAAGGTCCCGTAGGTGTTGTATTGGTTGTTTTAACCGCTGTCATTTTTTCTATTGTTAAAAAAGATTTCAAATGGCTGAACATAAAAGGCATTTTGCTTTTTGGTTTCTCGCTTTTAATTGTTTCATCGCTTTGGTATGGTATAGAAATGTATCAAAACGGCTTCTGGTTTTTCAAAGAATTTATCGAGTATCAATTGCGGTTGTTTACTACTAAAGATTCAGGGCATGGCGGTCCGTTTTATTATCATGTGTTAGTTATTCTTATCGGATGTTTCCCTGCATCATTTTTTGCATTGAGAGGATTTTTTTCATCCCCGACACAATCAAAAAGACAAACCGACCTGAGAAAGTGGATGATGATTTTGTTTTTCACGGTTTTAATCATTTTTTCAATTGTTGAAACAAAAATTATCCATTATTCTTCACTGTGTTATTTGCCGCTTACATTCATTGCCACATCAGAAATTTACAAACTCATCTGGAAAGGAAAGGCTCCCCGAAATCGCTTGATTTTATCCATCAGTTTTTTTGGATTCATTATAGGATTAGTGTTTGCATTACTTCCCGTGTTGGGAAACAACTTGTACTTGCTCGAGCCATACATTAAAGATATATCGGCTAAAGCCGCCTTACGATTAGATGTAGAATGGCAATGGTGGCTGATGATATTCGGATTATTATATGCAGGAGCTATGTTTTACTTCTTGCTTTATTGCCGCAACGGATATTTTTATAAGGGAATTAAAATTTTATTCATTTCTACTGCTTTACTCATTTTCTTTTCCATGAAGTTTTTCGTTCCGAAAATTGAACGCTATTCGCAGGGTAGCGCAATAGATTTTTACAAATCGTTGCAGGAAGAAGATGTATATGTTGAAGTGTCGGGCTTTAAAAGCTATGCGCATTTGTTTTATACCCGAAAAAAACCTTCGGAAAATCCTGATGCTTATGATAAACATTGGTTGCTTCGGAGAGCAACAGATAAACCGGTTTATGTGGTTACCAAAACACACAAAGCCTTAAAATTTCAAGCTGAACATCCCGATTTCAGCGCTTTATTCGACAAAGGGGGATTTGCTTTTTTTGTAAGGCATGCGAATACCAATACTGCAACAGAGGAAGGAGAAAATAATATCTACTCAGAATAATAAATTTGAATATTGTTGTTTTGCAAACGGGTTTTGAGCCACTGCTCTATTTTTTGTTTTTCCTTATTTGAGATTTTTCCATTGATGCCGAACATCACAATTCCTTTGTTTTCTGGCGTTTGAAGAGAATCATTAAAAATTAAAGATTCTGAAAATGAGCAGGTGGATATTTGCGGATAAAGGTTTTTGATTTCGCTTAAAATCTGTCTGCCGAAATATTTTTTCTCGGTAATACTATCTATTTTTTGTTCTTTTTCTTGAAGCAAAAGATTCATGCGCGAAAGCTCGGCTTTGAGATTTTCCACTTCGGAATTTTTGTTGTCGAAAGCATCGAACGAAAGCCCTTGCTCAAACCTAATAATGGCTCCATTGGTGAAAAAGTCGGCTGCAATTTCTGTAATTCTGTTTTTCTGACTTTCACTCATAGTTGCCCCTCCGTAAGTAAGGCTGATGGTTTTCTTATTCGGATTCACTTCATGTTTCAATAAAAAATTTCCTTCAAACACACCGATATTTCTGATGTATTTGGTGGCGTTTTCGTTAAATTTTTCTTTTTGCACCAAATTGTAACCAAAATAAATACTCGGTATCACTACAAGGGCAATTACTAATGAAATCCAACGATTAACAATGTTCTTTTGCTTTTCTTCCACCAAAGTTCTGATGGGAAATTTGAGTATTTGCGATACCGCTACTGAAGCCAACGCTATGAAAACAGAATTGATAGTGAACAGATAAATAGCGCCAAAAAAGAAATCGAATTGAGCAGTAGCCAAGCCGTAGCCTGCCGTGCAAAGCGGAGGCATGAGCGCGGTAGCAATAGCCACCCCGGGAATCACATTGCCCTTCTGTTTGCTGCTGATGGCAACAATGCCTGCCAAGCCGCCAAACAACGCTATAAGCACATCATAAATAGTGGGGCTGGTGCGGGCAAGCAATTCTGAGTGTGCTGTTGAAATAGGGCTGAGTGCAAAATATGCAGTGGATGCCGCCAAACTGGATAGCACTGCGAAAGAATAATTCTTAAAAGATTTTTTGAACAATAAAAAATCGTAAGTGGCGATGCTGTAACCCATGCCGTTGATGGGACCCATCAGTGGCGAAATTAACATAGCGCCTATAATCACCGCTGTAGAATTCATATTCAACCCGACAGATGCCACTACAATCGCGAACATCAAAATCCAGAGGTTGGTACCTTTGAAAACCGAATCTTTCACAATGGTTTCGTGAATCTTGTCGAAATCATCAATTTCGCTTTCAAGATTGAAGTAGTAGAGTAGTTTTCTTATCAGGTTAGTGCCGTTCATTTTTGGTTGAATTCAAAATTTTGATTCACTTCAAATATAACTCATACCTCGATAAACTTTTTCTTAGGCGCCAAATCGTGCAGCATAGCTACAGACTGCGATATTTGGGGTAGCGCGTAAGTCAAAGACTTACTTTTTCATTGAACCCGGATTATGCAATAGGATTGTATGATTTGAATACAAAGTTTAAAGAAATCT
>CAZFFP010000148.1:0-3343 GCA_964518215.1 uncultured Chitinophagaceae bacterium | reverse complement strand
CCGTCATTTCCATAAATGGGCATACGCATGGTTACTTCTATCATGCCATCCACTTCTTTAACCGGACCAAACTGCTGCGCCCCTTTAATCAAGCCTTCCACTCTGGTATAAATGTAATCGCTCGTAGTAATCATGTCTTGCACGGTGGTTTCGCCCACCACATTTACCCCTTGCACCATTTCGAGCAAATTGCGTTGCGCTACCACTACAGCCCCGCGTGTTGCCATGGCTTTTGCCTGTGCAGGATTTTTAAATCGCTCGTTATCTATCACAGATTGACCTTTGGCTTCGACATATTGTTGTGTCCAATTGATGTTGCCATTGGGTTTGTTTTCAATTACAGGTTGGGTGTATTTTTCCAAAGCCGAAAAATCGGGTAATTGGTTTTGTTTGGGCGCTGCGGCTCGTGTCGAATTAGGAGCAGGAGTTGCTTCGGGTGGAGTTTGCATTTGGGCGGGAACCGGGGTAGGCTTTGCAGGTGTTGCGGCAGGCGGTTGGTCGGAAGTTTTTATTTTATCCGATTGCGAAGCAGGAACCGGAGTTTGCATTACTGCCGCTTCTTTTTTCTTGCCTTTTAATTTGGTGGGTTTTACTTCCTGTGCTGTGAGTGTTGTGCAAAGCATCAGCGATGCGAGCGAAAAGAGTAACAATCTTTTTTTCATGATTTCAGATTTTTTGATGTGCCGTTGGGCTTTCCAATTTTAATGCCAATGAAAAATCCGGAACAAATATTTCTCATATCTTATTTTTTCGCTCCAACGCAATTTTCGTTTACTCAAACGCCCTGAAAAACAAGCCTTTCAGAATTTTTTCACTGCGAAAAAATCATTTGCAAAGAACCGGAAAACTGAGGACGAAAGTATTCAATTATGTTGTAAAAGTGTGTATTTATGTTGCAGTTTAGTTGTAAATATTGCCGGATGTTTTTAACGGAAAAGAATATTGTTCTGAAATTTTTGCGCCAGTAAATTAAATCACCCATTCGAGAACCGATGTTACAACACCAATCCATAGCAGTAAAAATTTATAAAAAAATATTTTGTCGTTTCATTTTTTTTTTTTTCTTTCACATGACAAAACCATTTTGTCATGACTACTACCTACCGCAATCCCTACCCATTTATGGCAAGCCTCTTTACCGATGGCTTAGATGCTATTGCCACCGCCCTGAATCCTATTACAGACCCCACGATAGACGATCTTGTAACGGCAGTGTATGATTACATGGAAACCATAGTGTCTGAAAATGAGAATGCCCCACCCGAACGATTACTCAAAGCAGGCATTATCAACTGCATCAACGCCTATATCAATGCGCAGGCAGGCGGATATTTGCAATATGACGGAGCGCAAATGGGCTATGTATATCGTTTGTTAGAACAACCCGTCACCTGCTCGCCCGATAATGTGAAGCAGGAAATACTGAACATAGAAGATTTGTTGGTGCAATCGGGATTAACCCCGCAACAGCAAACACCGCTATTCATGACATCGGAAATGGGCAAAGCCGCATTTGATTATTGGGTGGCAAAACTCGAAAGCGAAGGTGATTGGGAGCCATTTATGGGTTCTATATCTGGTCCTCGTGTAAACTTTCCGTATTGGGTAGCCGCAGCCATGGAAGGCTCATTGGCAGGATTCAGTTTGGTAAAAACCTATAACCATGCCGGCCCGCTCAACGAGTTTGCGTTTTTAATAGGAGCCGGATTCGGCTATCTGGGTCCGCTTGCCGGAGCACTTACCGTAGGCGCGGGTAAGGTAGTGTTTAAGTGGGAGCCGAGGGAGATTGCATCAGTTAGTTCTGCTTGTAATTGCAAATAAAATCAACAAATATGAAGCTCATTTTTTTACATATTGCATTAGGATTGCTTCTAATTAAAACAGATTTTGGATTAGCTCAAAACATAGAACTTTTTGACCTTTTCCGGCTTTCTTCTGCAAATAATGTATCAATTGATGAAGCAAGGAAATATTATAACGATGTTTTGAGTCATAGCCCTCAACTAGTAAATGCATACAATGAAAGGGGATTTGCTGAATTGCTCAGCAAAAATTTCAGTAATGCCGTATCTGATTTTGAAAAATCAATTCAGCTTCAGCCCAAACAGAATATGGCTTATTTGTTTTTGGCAGTTACATATTCCGTATTGGGCAACGCGAAACAAGCGAAAAAAAAATTTAAAATGGCTTCATTGGAATCTGACAATATCCTGATGTTCAAAAATTATTACACGATATACTCTCTTTACTCAGGCAATACAAAAAATGCTTGTCGTTACATAAAAGAATTAGAAAATGCCGATATACAAATTGATGAAGACCTGAAAAAAAAATGCAACTGATTGCTTACACATAAACATTAAACAAAATGGCTAAAGCCTGCTTTCCGAGTGTGATTTACAAATGTAAACTTCATTGTTTTGACACAGAAGATGAATCATTGGGAGACTGGTATGAAGATGACCCTGCATGCGCAGTTAGAGTGTATGACCTTAGCAAAATTGAATTTACAATAAAGAGCATTCTAATAAACAGATTCGTTGATAGAAAATCAAACTTAATAGACTATAATGAGGTAAGACAATACATAATGCACGAAATCGAAAAGCTAAAGAAACTGGACATGATTCTTGAGAAGCGCTCATTTACACAAATGAGTCGCTCTGATGTTAAATACAAGTTAAATTCAAAGGGAAAAAAATATCGGGCAAGTTATTAATTTCTAAGTCAATTGAACTGCATGAGCAAAAAATACATACCTTTTTCTTTACTAAAGGAACCATATTCTTTAGTCAATGAACCGCCAAACGAACAAGAAGGTCCTACAAATCCTTATGGAGCAGACATAGTTGGCTTGGATACACTCCCTTGCGACAATCAATTTTATCCTTACAGGGTAGAGTCTATGTATGGTGAACATAGCAGGTGTTCCTCATGGCATATAGAATTTTTAGATTTCGTCCCATATCTATTTTCTGACCAAATAGGAACATACCAATCAATTACATGGCAGCCGGTGAGCAACTCCTGTATTTTACGAATAAAAAAAACTCATTCATTACTTTTTAGAGGACCTCAGAGAATACTAATTTCTACTCATGCATTCTTTTGGCAGAATAACCAAACAGTAACGATTTATTTGAGTAAATTGATAACTGTTTCAGACCAATGCACTATGAGAACAAGACAATTGCCTCCCGAAATGCCAAGAGTGTGGAGAGGCTTTGTTTTTAATGATTTACTGACAGGTTAATACATGCGCAATGTTCAGGTTTTTTTCCATATTGCTCTTTTGTTTGTTTGTTGTTTGCGCATTTGCTCAGGTATCATTTTCTATTGCTTA
>CAZFFP010000147.1:0-3458 GCA_964518215.1 uncultured Chitinophagaceae bacterium | reverse complement strand
TATAATTGCGGTCGCCTTCAAATTGCAGCACGGTGTCCACAATATGTTCCAAAACCTTTGGTCCGGCAATGTTGCCGTCTTTGGTAATATGCCCGATGAGAAAAATCGGAGTTCCGGTTTCTTTGGCAAAGCGTTGTAGTTCTGCAGCGCATTCGCGAATTTGTGAAATGCTTCCGGGCGTAGATTCCAAATAAGGCGAATGCAATGTTTGAATAGAATCTATAATTACTATTGCCGGTTGCATTTCTTTGAGTTGCGCTAACAGTTTATCGGTTTCGGTTTCGGGCAGAATAAAACACTCTTTGTTGTTCTTTCCGATACGTTGCGCACGCAAACCAATTTGCTCTACGCTTTCTTCACCACTCACATACAGCACCTTCACATCGTCAAAACTCAGAGCTATCTGCAACATTAAAGTGGACTTGCCAATACCCGGTTCTCCGCCAATCAAAATAAGCGAACCCGGCACAATGCCACCGCCCAACACGCGGTTCAGTTCATCGTCTTTGGTTACAATTCTGAAAGTTTGCATCACTTCCAGATGGTGAATGTTTTGCGGCTCGGCTGCATCTTTCAGCGATGTGGAAGATTTTGATTTTTCGGGAGTGGCGCTCACCACTTCTTCCACAAAGGTGTTCCATTCGCCACACGAAGAGCAACGCCCTGCCCACTTGGGCGAGCGGTATCCGCAGCTTTGACAGGTATATACTGTTTTGGTTTTTGCCATAATTAATAATCGAACAAAGTGAACAACAACAATATTTTTTAAACCTCACCCCATTGTAAATTACCCTGAAATTTCAATCAGAGAACGCCCCTCTCCAGTGGAGAGGGGGTTGGGGGGGTGAGGTATAAATTCAATAGATAAAGTGAACTTCCGGGCATTAAAAGTCAAATCGAAATCCGCAACTCACGTTAAACTAACAGAAGCAAAGAACGGAAACATTTATTCAAACTGAAACTTTCAATTGCTACAATTTTGAACCAATGAACAAATAGGAGTGAATAAAGCGCCTGTTATTACAAGGAAAGCTCTTGTAGCTTTACAGCAAAATATTTCATCATGAAAAAGATTTTGTTTGTTCTGTTGTCGGTTGGAATACTGGCATCGTGTGTGGCTCCGAAAAAATTTAAAAACGAACAGTTGCGCAATATGAGTCTTGCGCTCGAAAATGAAAACCTTTCAGAAGAATTGAAACAACTGAAAGCCAAAGCGGGCGATTTGGAAAAATCGGAAAGCGAACTTTCGGCAGAAAATACGCAACTGAAAAAAGATACTACCGACTGTGGTAATAAATTGCGCAGCCTTCAGAAAAAATTCGACCAACTCAATTCTGTGTATGACGACCAAGTGGCTCAAAACAAAGCTCTGCTTTCTACTTCGACCAGCGAGCGTCAGAAATTGCTGAAAGAATTAGATGCCAAGCAAAAAGAATTGTTCGACAAAGAAAAAGCGTTAGACAAAAAACAAGACGACATCAACAACCTCACCACTCAATTGAGCGCTCGCGAAAAGCGTGTAAAAGAACTCGAAGACCTTATTGCCAAAAAAGATGCGGCTGTTGCCGGTTTGAAAAAAAGTATTGAAGATGCATTATTGGGTTTCGATAAAAACGAACTTTCGGTAACCGTGAAAGACGGAAAAATATATGTATCGCTTTCTGAAAAACTGTTGTTCCAATCGGGCAGCACAGAAGTAGATAAAAAAGGAAAAGATGCCTTGAATAAACTTTCATCAGTATTAGAAAAACAACAGGACATCACCATCATGATTGAAGGACATACCGACAACGTGCCCATTAAAACTTCCTGCATCAAAGACAACTGGGATTTGAGCGTGTTGCGCGCCACATCCATTGTGCGCATTCTTACTCAAGACAATAAAGTAGATGTAAACAAAGTATTGCCTGCCGGACGCGGAGAATTTCTGCCCGTGGCATCGAACAGCACTAAAGAAGACCGCGCCAAAAACCGCAGAACCGAAATCGTGCTGTCGCCCAACTTAGATAAGATATTTAAGATTTTGGAGGGGAAATAGTTGCTTTGCGAGCGCAAGGCAATTGTCAATTTTCATTTTTAAAAAGAACTTTTGACAAATTTTTCGACATAGCACTCTCCATTATTCAGTTCAAGAATTAACAAATAAATTCCTGAGTTAAGTTTGGATACATCTATTGAATGAGAGTCGTGATTATTAATGCTTTCATTGGAAAATATTTTACCCGATATGTCAGATATTCT
Source organism: uncultured Chitinophagaceae bacterium (assembly GCA_964518215.1). Classification (GTDB taxonomy): domain Bacteria; phylum Bacteroidota; class Bacteroidia; order Chitinophagales; family CAIOSU01; genus CAYSGX01. The sequence continues at coordinate 1,217 of CAZFFP010000147.1, read as the reverse complement.
TATATTCTTCACTTTAGGAATTGATGAGGTGAGTTTAATTACAATTGTTGTATTTGCCGGATTGGGGAAAAATTGAAATTTCCCCTTTTCAAACTCATTAACGTTTGTCTCAACAAATGAACCTTGAGAAATAAGCTCAGCCGAGCAGGGATTTTGTTGAACGGAATATTCCCAAGAAAAACAATACATCATGAGTTCGCAATTGCTAAAATAAACTTCATGGGTAGAAACATTCGTGCTGTTAACTGTAGTGTTAAAACTGTATGACCCCGCCCTAAATACAGCTCCCGGTTGACCATGTATGATTCCCGGAACATTGCTTGTAAGATAATTTACTAAAGCATACGGATTCAAAATTGAATCTGTACGAATTCTGAATGTAATCAGAATATCTTGAATAATACTTACTGATAATCTCAGATGATATTGTAACATAATTGAGTCTAAATTGTGTATTCCTGTTGGAACTTCAGCGTCAAGTATAAGATTCTTAACCCAAGTTTCATTAGTGTCTAAGTATAAATGGATATAGTAAGGATCAAAGTCAATGTCCACCGGTATGCGGAATAAATTAAAAATACTGTCTGTGCCACTATCCTGTATTTCATAAACTGCAGATAGAATACTTAGATATTTCTCTGTCAAGAAATCAGGAATATCAATGGAATGAAAATACGGATGAGTGGAATCAGCAGTAATTTCTCTGAGTGCAAGACGCTTTGCTTCGGCATCGTAATTCAACCTTATCCATTCATTAATTGAACAGGTTTGCGAATTAGCCGAATTGACAGATAACAGGATTACGCAGATAATAATTATGATTCTCATAGCCAGATGTTTTATTGCAAGTAAATATTCACTTATCGAATATACCAAATATTAATAAAAAATCTGAATGGATAGTGCACTATAACAGATTCAGTAATTATAGAATTGACAGCCTTTTTTATTAAAATTCACGGCAACACACTTCTCTCCACCGCCTGAAAAACTCTTTTGCCTGTACCGGTTTCGTGAATAAATGCAACTGCTTTCATATCGGCAAGCTTCCATCCGGTGGCAGCAATATTGGAATAGCGAAACTCTTTAATTACAACTCTGCCGGCTTCACCTGCATAACCCAAAGTATTTCCGTTATAGCGGGTAAGAAATGCACGAGCTACATGCTGATGCGAGTAGGTAGAATCTACACCCGAATTGGTAAGTTGTGCCACTTG
>CAZFFP010000146.1:0-3498 GCA_964518215.1 uncultured Chitinophagaceae bacterium | reverse complement strand
CACAGATTTCAAATGAAGCGGTATCAGAATCCACATCATGGTAAGAACCATCGAATAAACGCACTTTCAAGCTGTCGAGATTATATCCTGCAAGAACACCTGTATTCATGGCTTCTTTAAATCCTTTTTCTACTGCAGGAATAAATTCGCGCGGAATAGAGCCGCCAAAAATATCATTAACAAACTGTAATCCTTCTTTCCCTTCATCAGCAGGTCCAATCTCGAATTGAATATCGGCAAACTTACCACGACCACCCGACTGTTTCTTGTATGTTTCGCGGTGAGTAATAGTTTTGGTGATATGCTCTTTATAAGCAACCTGAGGAGCGCCCTGGTTACATTCTACTTTAAATTCTCTGCGCAAACGGTCAACGATGATTTCCAGGTGCAACTCGCCCATACCGCTAATTACGGTTTGACCGGTTTCTTCATCGTATTTCACTTTGAAAGTCGGGTCTTCTTCAGCCAGTTTTGCCAAAGACATGCCCAGTTTGTCAACGTCAGCCTGAGTTTTAGGCTCAATCGCCAAACCGATAACCGGCTCAGGGAAAGTCATGGCTTCCAATACAATAGGTTTGCTTTCATCACACAGCGTATCACCTGTGCGGATTTCTTTAAAACCAACGGCTGCTCCAATATCACCCGCCTCAATATAATCCATTGGGTTTTGTTTATTAGCGTGCATTTGCAATACACGGGAAATGCGTTCTTTCTTACCCGAACGGGTATTCAAAACGTAAGAACCGGCATCTAATCTTCCGGAGTAAACTCTAAAGAAAGCTAAACGACCTACAAACGGGTCGGTCATGATTTTGAATGCTAAAGCAGCAAAAGGCTCTTTAACATCAGGCTTACGTAGTTCTTCAGCATCTGTCTTAGGATTGATTCCGGTTACGGCTTCAATATCCATTGGTGATGGTAAAAATTCGATTACCGCATCCAACATAGCCTGAACGCCTTTATTTTTGAAAGACGAACCGCACATCATAGGGATGATTGCCATATTGATAGTGGCTAAACGAATCGCATTTTTCAATTCGTCAACGGTAATAGAATTGGGGTCATCGAAGAATTTTTCCATCAGATTGTCATCAAATTCGGCAACCTGCTCTACCAAGTTTTGGCGATATTCTTCAACTTGTTCTACCATGTCGGCAGGAATATCAACAATCTTGTAGGTCATTCCATAATTCTCTTCGTCCCAAACGATGGCTTTCTTGGTAATCAAGTCCACCACACCTTTGAAAGTTTCTTCGGCACCAATGGGCAACTGCAACGGAACGGGATTAGCGCCCAACATTTCCTTTACTTGTTTTACAACACTTAGGAAGTCGGCTCCTGCCCTATCCATTTTATTTACGAACCCAACGCGGGGAACTTTATATCTGTTAGCCTGACGCCATACAGTTTCAGACTGTGGCTCAACACCGCCTACCGCACAAAACAGTGCCACCAAACCATCCAATACACGCAAAGAGCGCTCTACTTCTACAGTAAAGTCCACGTGACCGGGAGTATCAATAAGGTTGATTTTATAATCTTTGGTTTCACCTGAAATAGGCTGACCTTGTTCTGTAGGATATTTCCAGAAAGTAGTGGTAGCAGCAGAGGTAATGGTAATACCACGCTCTTTTTCCTGCTCCATCCAATCCATAGTAGCACCACCGTCATGCACTTCGCCAATTTTGTGCGACAATCCGGTATAGAATAAAATACGCTCGGACGTAGTTGTTTTTCCCGCGTCAATATGAGCGGCAATACCTATATTTCTTGTGAATTTTAAATCGCGTGCCATTGAATTTATATTCCTTCTTCTTTATTTATATTATGATCTAAAATGAGCGAATGCTTTGTTGGCTTCAGCCATTTTGTGAACGTCTTCGCGTTTTTTCACTGCCGCGCCTTCACCTTTGGAAGCCGCAATGATTTCGGCAGAAAGTTTCTCGGCAATAGATTTGCCTTTACGGTCGCGAGCAAAACGGATTAACCATTTAATGCCTACTGAAATTTTTCTGTCGGGACGCACCTCGGTAGGAATTTGGAAAGTAGCGCCACCGATTCTGCGGCTTCTTACTTCTACTGCAGGCATGATATTGTTCAGTGCCTTTTTCCATGTTTCCAATCCGTTTTCTTTGGTGTTTTTTTCTACCAAATCAATGGCATCATAAAACACTGTGAAGGCAGTGCTTTTTTTGCCTTCCCACATTAGATTGTTCACAAATCTGGTAACCAATTGGTCATTGAATTTAGGGTCCGCTTCCAACGGACGCTTTTTCGCTCTGGATTTCCTCATAAATTATATGATGATGTTGTTATTTATTTTTTTCCTGCCGGTGCAGCCCCTCCTTTGGGTCTTTTGGCACCATACTTCGAGCGGCTTTTCATGCGGTTTTTTACACCGGCAGTATCAAGCGCGCCACGCACAATATGGTAGCGAACACCCGGTAGGTCTTTTACTCTTCCTCCACGAATGAGCACAATTGAGTGCTCCTGTAGATTGTGACCTTCGCCCGGAATGTAGGCGATAATTTCAATTTTGTTTGTTAAACGGACTTTGGCGACTTTGCGGAGAGCGGAATTTGGTTTCTTAGGAGTTGTCGTGTAAACACGTGTGCAAACTCCGCGCCTTTGCGGGCATGCGCCTAATGCCCTTGACTTGCTCGGAGACTTTTGTAGTTCGCGGCCTTTTCTTACTAGTTGTTGAATGGTAGGCATTTATTGACCTGTTATATTCGTTTAGCTTTTAAAATGGAGTGGCAAAGGTAGATTTATTGTTTGGAAAATACAATACGGTGTTGAAAAATAATTTCAATAAAAATACGGGACCAAAATTTCGATTGAAAATCAAGTATTTACAACTATTAACACTGTGGATTAAACTCAAGAAAAATTGATTATTCCAGAAGAAAAAGCAACTATAAAGAATGCGAGGGGAAAAATTGGCATGGAAAAATGTTTTGGTTTAAACACATTTTGTTGTGAGTGAAATGAGGTGAAGCGAAGCAATCTATTTCAGCCTTTAGCTTTTAGCTATTAGCCATCAGAAGATTGCTTCGGAAATAGCTATCGCACAATGCCCGACATTTCCTCGCAATGAACGATGAATGAAAGGTGCGTCATTGCGAACGCAACGAAGTGAAGTGAAGCAATCTAATTTAGCCATCAGCGATTAGCCTTCAGTAGATTGCTTCGTCATGCAGCACTCAAGGCTACGCTATTCCTCGCAATGACGGCATGTCAAGTCAAATCGTCATACAAATCTCTCCACTCAGGATTCATGCTGTTTATCAGAAATTCTTTTTTTGCTCTCGAACCCGATTTTATTTGTTTTTCTCGTGCAATTGCCTCTTCAATTCGGTTAAAACTTTCATAATAAACCAATTTGGTTGCGTGGTATTTTGAAGTGAAACTATTTGGAAACTCATGAGTTTTATGTTGGTAAACTCTTTTCAAAAGGTTTGCAGTAACACCTGTGTATAAAACCGTGTTTTCGTGATT
>CAZFFP010000145.1:0-3589 GCA_964518215.1 uncultured Chitinophagaceae bacterium | reverse complement strand
AATTGCTCCCATTCCTCATCAAGCAGAAATTATCTCATCGCCAAAACCTGAACACAGCAACGATATTTTTTGGCCCGTAATTGTGGTAGTGGGAACATTCATAGTTGTTGGGTTCATCTCAATAGCTATAATGAATCACAAAATTGACTTAAACACCGCCCAGCTTAGGAGGCTTAACAGACTGGATGATGATGAGGAATAATTGTTTTATGAGGTTGTATGGGATTATCGCATATTGAAAATATTCTCGGTGAGTTATTAAGGTTCAGACAATCTGATTAAAACAGTTTTCCTTGTAATTCCACCTTCGGATGAAAAGCCCCGATATTAATAAACGGGTTCAACGATACGTGATGATGTGCTTGTGTTGTTCCAAAAAGAAATGCAAGTCTTTGGTTTTGGCTGCCTATCGTTGATATGCTACTTGTAGATTATTTAGACAACATTCATGAGTTAAAAACTCCTATAACGACATGTTTTGGCAGCTTGAGCAAATAAACTTGCAAGAAAAATGCTTTTGAAAAAAAGAAAACAAATGGTTACCATTAAAAGGGATGAGTTCTCATCGGAAGACTGGAAAATAATGGCTCCTTCTGAGGAGGAATTGGAAGCATTTAAGCACTTTCTTTGGAAATCAATACCCGAAACATTTGGCCCATATCGGAAATACTAAAAAACCATTCAGAGAATAAAAAGCAAGAAAAAATATTTTGTAATACAGATTTCTTTCTTTGTAAGATTCTATTTCACACCATTTTTGGTTTTCTACTAAAGGCTCTGAATTGAATATCATAGTTTATGTTTTAAATTTTCTCAAAAATCTTTACCATAGCAAAAGTATCGAGGCAACAGTAATCAAGTAATTGTTTGCGCTGCTCCGCTTGCGTTTCCTCATCCTGAAATTTCAACTGAGCATAAGTAAAACTGGCGGTTAAGCCTTCCTGTATATCGAGGTTCTTATAACTCAATTCAGGAACCAGCACCGGCAACACTGCCTTAATCGAATAGCTGCCATTAAAGCCGGGATATTCAACCCAGCCCATCCGAAACGGAGTCATCAAATCTACCATACGCTCATTAATAGCAAGTAGTTCTTCTGCATATTCAGGAAAACGCTCTGCCAATTTTTTAATACAGGTTTTTTCAAAAGTAGCATTATAAACCATTACCGAACCTGTGTTGTCGATATGCTGCAACATTTGCCGAATCAATTTCGGGCGAGGGTCATTCACTCCGTCTCCCAAATATTCAAAATGTTCGTGCGCACTACCTTTTTCCTTCTGAACATGTATAGAATATTGAAAGGGAATTTGTTGATAGGGCGATGATTCATCAAACTCAGGAACACCATACATCACGGTTTCAAAATCGAGATAATAAATCGGATATTCTACCTGCTGTTTAAATTCCTTTAAGGCTGCTGTATCGTAATATGGTTTCCAGGTTTCTGACATGACCGCTTTCGTGCTGCTTATCATCATGAAATTCGGAGAAATTACTCTGAACTATAAATTGCATATTTAGCATACAGATGAAGTTTAATTTGATAAAAATACTTTAATTTGCTTGACAATCCATTTATTCACATGACATTGCTTGCCCATATCAAATCTCCTGACGGATTTAGGCAAATTGCTGTTAATGACATAGCCGTGCGCACTATGAATGCCGGGCAGCCGTGGCGCAGCCCCGATATGCCTGAAATTGCGTATCAAATTTCAATTTCTTTGGATGATGCTTTGCCATTTTTGGAAAATTTCTATGACGAGTGGAAAGACGATTTAATAAAATATCCCGACCCTACACATGAAGATGATTTGGATAAAGCCATCATAGCGCACCACTATCCCACTTCGGTAATTTCTATGCTGGAAGATTTGAAAAGCTATGACAATTTAATTCGGCTGTTGTTGGATGCCGCTGCCATTGATATGCTCCAGCATGTTTTTTTGAAAGAAAAAGGACAGCAGGATCGTGTGGCACAATATGCCATTAACACCATTGATACAATTGAATTTAATGCTAAAGAAATACAATTATCAGGCATTGCCCGAAATGGTATTCCCGATAATTTAGCCATTCAGGATTTTTGACCGCGTGTTCCATTATTGAAAAAAAGCAAATGACACTTCTATGTTTGTAAGAGAAATTAATGGTGAAAATGTTTTACAATCTCAGGTAATAAAATCATCGAAGTTGTATGAGTTGGTGGTGAGGGTTTTATCTTTTAAGAAGCCGTAAAATGTATCTTCCCGGTTAGGATTGCTGAGGTATTCTACTCCGCTTACACAATCGTTGGTGTCAAAATCAAAACTTGCAGCACCTTTGGCATAAAGCTTTAAGTTGCAAGCACCATAAGGAAAAAAGATAGCGGTATCGAGTAGGTATTCATAGCAGTCATTGTCTATGTTTTCTAATGTCCACGCTCTTTTAAAATTTAGCAGTTTACCGGAATTATCTTTTAAAAACGCTTTCTTATGCAGGGGGGTAATAGAAATATTCCCGGCTACCACATCATGGAAAGTCAAAGTGCCAAAGCCCTTTACTATTATCTCATTGGCTATTGATTTTTGCACCAATGATTTGATATGGTGTGCTTTATCTAAGTCAATGTATTTTGCCCAATCAAATCCGGGCATCATTCCCGCGCCCCACACTTTAAATGATACCGTAGAAGGAAGAACTGTTGTAGCATCAAAAAATATGGTTTTACCATCATACAGATTAATGCTACTGGCATCATCAAAAAGTTCTCTTGTAAGGTCGATTGTAATTCTCATTGCTTGAATGTTTCATTCTAACTATTAGCAGCGCTTTTCTTCCCCAATGAATCCAATGCATTCAAATTATGATTCTTGTGTTCCTGTGGCACACTACAGCACCTTCAATGTAAAAACATACTCACTGCCATTCTTATTGTTATAGTTCACTTCCGCTTCAATTTGCTTGGTTAGAATATGAATGAGCCTTAACCCTAATGATTTTGGTTTATCATTGCTTGGTTCATATCCCGGTCCGCTGTCTTTATATTTTAATATGCCCGTGCCTTCACTCTTTTGAAAATCTATTTCAATCATTCCAGTATCTGATTTTTCGAATGCGTATTTGTAGGAGTTAGTGAGCAGTTCGTTCAGTATCAATCCGAGAGGGATTGCCATGTCAATGAGCATATAGGTTTCAGGAATATTCAAACGATAAATCACTTCTTTATTGTCATGGTTGAACAGAGATTTTATTTGCACCGTCAAGTCTTTAATGAATGCATTTAACTCCACTTTTTCGATGCCTTCATTTTGATATAATTTCTGATGCACTAAAGCGATAGACCTCACGCGACTTTGGCTTTCCCTAATGGCGGTTTTGGCTTCTTCATCTTTCAGTCCGCTACTTTGTAGCATGAGTATGCTCGATATAGTTTGAAGATTATTTTTTACCCTGTGGTGAATTTCTCTCAGCAAAATTTCTTTTTCGTGCAGTAAAACATCTTTCTCATCTAATGTTTTTTCCAACACTAATTTTTGTTGTGCAATTACCTGTGTGCGTTGTTGCACAGTGGTTTCGAGTTTAAGATTTTGTTCTTTTAGAACTT
>CAZFFP010000144.1:0-3600 GCA_964518215.1 uncultured Chitinophagaceae bacterium | reverse complement strand
AAAGAAATTATGCTTTCACTTCCCGAACGCTTAAAAGCCGACAAAGCAGCAGGGGTGGACACAGTATTTCATTTCAATATTTCAGGACCCAACGGTGGCGAATTTACCGTTACCGTAAAAGACAACCAATGCACGGTTGCTGAAGGACATCAGGGCGAAGCCAAATGTATAGTAACCACTCAGGACAGCGTATATGAAGATGTGGAATTGGGCAGAACCAATCCGCAAATGGCAGTGATGATGGGCAAAATCAAAATCAGCAATATTGGCGAAATGATGAAGTTTGCCGGTTTGTTTGCCAAAATTGCAGCATAAATTTTTTGAGTTAATGAATTTAAAGGGGATACAAATTTTGTGTCCCCTTTCTTATTTTTTCCAACTGAACTTTCTCTGCCGCCTAATGTTACGTAGCTTTGCCTGTTATGAATGAACTAAAGCCACCTGCGGTTAGCGATTCTGAAATTTCTCATCTGAATGTTTACGGAGCAAGGGTTCACAATCTGAAAAATATTGATGTCAGTATTCCGCGCAACAAGTTTGTGGTGATTACGGGTTTGAGTGGCAGCGGTAAATCTTCATTGGCATTCGACACCATTTTTGCAGAAGGGCAAAGGCGCTATATCGAAAGTTTTTCTTCTTATGCCCGTAATTTTTTGGGCAATATGGAACGCCCCGATGTGGACAAAATCAGCGGGCTTTCTCCCGTAATTTCTATCGAACAAAAAACTACCAATAAAAATCCGCGCTCTACTGTTGGCACGGTAACAGAAATTTATGATTTTCTGAGGCTGTTGTATGCGCGTAGCGGTATCGCCTATTCGCCAGTTACGGGCAAGCCCATGGCAAAATTTACCGAAGCGCAAATTCTGCAACATATAGAACAGAATTTTCAGGATAAAAAAATAATAGTGTTAGCGCCTTTGGTGCGGGGCAGAAAAGGACATTACAGAGAGCTGTTTGAGAAAGTGCGCAAGCAAGGCTATCTGAAAATTAGAATTGATGGCGAAATTTCAGACCTGAAAGAAAAGATGCAGGTGGACCGCTATAAAGTACATGATATTGAATTGGTTATAGATCGACTTGAAGTAAATGAAGATTTTGCGGAGCGGCTCCAAAAAGCTGTGGCTACCGCGTTGAAATTAGGTGAAGGGCTGATGTTCATACTCGATTACGAAAACAATCATGTCAGCCAGTTCAGCAAGCAATTGATGTGTCCCGAATCGGGCATTTCGTATGAAGAGCCATCGCCCAATTCGTTTTCGTTCAACTCGCCTTATGGCGCTTGCCCTGCCTGCAGAGGCTTGGGAACCATCAACGAAGTAGATATTTCTTTGGTGATGCCCGACAACAAAGTTCCCATCAACTCGGGTGGCTTGGCTCCTTTGGGCGAGTTGAAAGACAATTATGTTTTTAATCAACTGCGGAAAATTGCAAAGAAATACAACTTCACTCTTTCAGAACCCATCAAAAACATTTCGCAGAAAGCGCTGAATTATATTCTTTACGCCACCGAAAATCCTGATGCGCTTACGGGTGAAGAACAATACGACTGGAAAGAAAATGAGTATGAAGGCGTGATTCCTATGCTGAAGCGTTGCTACAACGAATCGGCTTCGGAAAATTTGCGCACCTGGGCGGAAGATTTTATGGAAATAGTTAATTGCGCTTCGTGTGGTGGCACAAGATTGAAAAGCGAATCGCTGCAATTTAAAGTGGCAGAAAAAAACATTGCCGAAATCGCGGCTATGGATTTGTCTGACTTGGCAGTGTGGTTCAGCGATATAGAAAGTAAGTTGGATAAAAAACAACAACTCATTGCCAAAGACATATTGAAAGAAATACGCGCCCGTGTTGGGTTTCTGCTGAATGTGGGTTTGGATTATCTCATGCTCAATCGTCCATCGCGCACGCTGTCGGGTGGCGAATCGCAACGCATCAGGCTGGCTACACAAATCGGCTCGCAACTCATGGGCATCACCTACATTTTAGATGAGCCGAGTATCGGTTTGCATCAGCGCGACAATCACCGGCTCATTGATTCGCTCAAAAGTTTGGCGGAAGTGGGCAACACCGTAATGGTGGTGGAACACGATAAAGACATTATGCTTGCGGCAGATTATGTGATTGACATGGGTCCGGGCGCGGGCTTTCACGGAGGAAAAATTGTAGGCGAAGGAACACCCGAAGTTTTCAGTCAGTTAGATACCGTTACCGCGAGGTTTTTGCGCAATGAAGAAACCATTGCTGTTCCTTCGGAAAGAAGAAAACCCAACGGAAAATTCATTACCATCAAAGGCGCATCGGGCAACAATCTGAAACAGATAGACGTGGCGTTTCCTTTGGGCATCATGACAGTGGTAACGGGCGTTTCGGGCAGCGGAAAATCAACCCTGATTAACGAAACACTCTATCCTATTTTGCGCAAACACTTATATAACTCGCGCCAGAAACCTTTGCCCTATATCGATATTGACGGATTGGAACATATTGACAAAGTAATTGAAATAGACCAGTCGCCCATTGGCAGAACGCCCCGCTCCAATGCCGCCACTTATATCGGAGTGTTTTCCGACATCAGAAATCTATTTGCCGAAATGCCCGAAGCGAAAATAAGAGGTTACAAGCCCGGCAGGTTTTCGTTCAACGTGAAAGGCGGCAGATGCGATACCTGCGAAGGTGCCGGCATGAAAGTAATCGAAATGAATTTTCTGCCCGATGTATTGGTAGAGTGCGAAACCTGCATGGGCAAGCGCTACAACCGCGAAACGTTGGAAGTACGCTATAAAGGCAAAAGCATCAGCGATGTGCTCAACATGACGATTGAAGACGCGGTCGAATTTTTCGAGCATATTCCTTCTATCTATCGCAAAATCAACACGCTCAACGATGTCGGCTTGGGATACATCACTTTGGGACAAAGCGCCACCACGCTTTCGGGCGGTGAAGCGCAGCGTGTAAAGTTGTCTTCGGAACTCAGCAAAAAAGACACCGGCAACACTTTTTATATTCTCGATGAACCCACCACAGGTTTGCATTTTCAGGACATCAGAATTCTGTTGGATGTGTTGCAAAAATTGGTGGATAGAGGCAATACCGTTTTAATTATCGAACACAACCTCGATGTAATTAAAGTGGCAGACTGGATTATTGACATCGGTCCCGAAGGAGGCGCCAAAGGCGGTAATGTGGTAGCCGAAGACACGCCCGAACATATTGCTCAAATCAACTCCGGTCATACCGCACGGTTTATAAAGAACGAACTGGAAATTGGCATCAAAGCAACTTCTGTGGGGTGAGGTTTTTTGCTGAATGATGCTTAGTTAATAAATCCCACTGGCGCAAAGTCTGTAGGGTCAAGCGTTATTAGCATTCATCAATGTAACCCATTTCAATATTTGCAGCATATAGGTTAGCCCCAAGAAGGTTAGCCCTATGAAGGTTTGCCAGCTCAAAGTTTGCCCCTTGAAAGTTTGCCCCTTGAAGGTTTGCCCTAAGAAAGTTAGCCATTTCGAAGTTAGCATTAACAAGTTTTGCCCCCTCAAGATTAGCCCCTTTAAGACTAACACCTGAAAGTTGAGCCAGACTAAGGTCAGCCCCTTG
>CAZFFP010000143.1:0-3711 GCA_964518215.1 uncultured Chitinophagaceae bacterium | reverse complement strand
GGCGATGCCGCTTCGCTCATTGACCCTTTCACAGGCGAAGGCATTGGTAATGCCATGATGAGCGGATATTTTGCCGCACAACATGCCGCCAAATGTTTAGAACAAAACATTTTCGATGCCGATTTTAATCAGGCATACGATACTATGGTGTATCAGCGATTGTGGAGCGAGTTGAGGTTGAGCCGCACCATGCAACAGTTGGTGGTGTATCCGTGGTTGTTCAATTTTGTGGTGAACAAATCGCTCACCAATCAAACACTTCGCGAAACTATTTCAGCCATGTTTGAAGACCTCGACCTGCGCGAGCGCTTGAGCAAACCTTCGTTTTATTGGAAGTTGTTGTGGTCTTGATATTTTGAAATTTCTTTAGCCGAATTATATCATAAATTTGAACGGTTAAAATCTCTGAGTATGTATCCTGAAAATTTTCGCAAGAAATTATTGAATGAACTCGATGGCGTGCAAACAGCCGGCTTATTCAAAGAAGAGCGTATTATTACTTCTCCGCAAGGCGCTGAAATTACTTTGAGCAATGGCAAAAAAGTATTGAATTTTTGCGCCAATAATTATCTCGGTTTGTCTTCGCACCCAAAGGTTATTGAAGCGGCTCATAAGGCTATTGATTCACACGGATACGGTATGTCTTCAGTAAGATTTATCTGTGGCACTCAAGATATTCATAAAAATTTAGAAGAAAAAATTTCGGCTTTTCTCGGAACCGAAGACACTATTTTATATGCTGCCGCTTTCGATGCCAACGGAGGAATTTTTGAACCTTTATTTGGCGAAAGCGATGCTATTATTTCTGACGAACTCAATCATGCATCAATCATTGATGGTGTTCGGCTTTGCAAAGCTGTTCGATATCGCTATAAGCACAACGATATGAACGATTTGGAAGCTAAGCTAAAGGAAGCACGGGCACAGGACAATCGCATTATTGTTACCGATGGTGTGTTTTCGATGGATGGCACTATTGCTCAATTAGATAAAATTGTGGAATTGGCACAAAAGTATGAAGCATTGATAATGATAGATGAATGCCATGCTTCGGGGTTCATGGGAAAAACCGGAAGAGGAACGCATGAATACAGAAATGTGATGGGTAAAATTGACATCATCACCGGAACATTAGGTAAGGCATTGGGAGGCGCTTCAGGCGGATTCACTTCGGGAAAAAAAGAAATTATTGATTTGCTTCGCCAGCGTTCACGTCCCTATTTGTTTTCCAATACATTGGCTCCTTCCATTGCGGGAGCTTCTATTGCGGTGCTCGATATGCTGAGCGAAACCACCGAATTGCGCGACAGGTTAGAAACCAACACTAAATATTTTAGAAATGAAATGACTCAAGCCGGATTCGATATTAAGCCCGGTGAGCACCCTATTGTGCCTATTATGCTTTATGATGCTAAACTGGCTCAAGATTTTGCACGCGAACTTTTGGATGAAGGCATACATGTTGTCGGTTTCTTTTTTCCGGTGGTTCCTAAAGGGCAGGCGCGTATCAGAGTGCAACTTTCAGCGGCACATACTCCCGCACATTTAGAGCAAGTGGTGAAGGCTTTTGTTAAAGTTGGTAAAAAACTGAAAGTCATTTAATTCTGAAATACCTTCGTCTTCAATTAGACGAATAACTATTATGCCTGATAAACACAACGAACTTTTTAAATATTTCTCAGGCAATGTTTTTCGCGGAGCCATTGGTTTCGTTTTAATATTACTATTGCTGCTGACACTGAAGCACTTCATGGACGAATACTATGAAGAATGGATATTACCTGTTGCCGACAGACCTTTCTATGTGTTTTCATTTTTCTTCATCAGCGAAATTACTACAGGTTTTATTCCGCCCGAACTTTTTATGTTTTTATATCTGAAAAAATCAACACTTACATTTTGGAAGATTGTTTCGTTCATGACTTTGCTCTCCTACATCGGAGGAGCCTGCGCTTTTTTTATAGGAAGATATTTGGGTAGGAGAGGACATTTAGAGCGTTTCCGCGAACATGAGCGCTATGGAAAACTCATAGAATATTATAACAAATTTGATGGAATACTATTGGTGATAGCCGCAGTTACGCCACTGCCTTTTGCATTAGTAAGTATGGTTTCGGGTGCGCTCAACCATACTTTTTGGCATTACATGAAATTCGCTTTTTCGGTGCGCTTTCTTCGCTTCTTTCCTTATGCCTATTTGCTCTGGAAATTCGGAAAAGTGGATTGGATAGAGTTTTTTAAATCAGTGAATATTTAAACAGCTTCAAATCTTTTCATAGCAATTCTGATATCGGTGGTGTTTTGCCAAAAATCGATTAGTTTATTTATTCAAATCGCAATATTTTAATAGGAGCTAAACGGCTGATGAGTAGCGAGGGTAGTAAAAGAATCATAAAACAAATAATAATGGTTCCAGCATCAATCAATAAAATATTCATTAGTGAAAAATCTATTGGTGCATAAGATACCAAGTAAGATTTTTCGTCTAAAGTAATGAATCGAAATTCATATTGCGCCCAAGCCAATCCGATACCGAGTACATTTCCTATGAGCAATCCTATGCCCGTTATAAATAGGCCATTGAACAGAAAAATACTTTTGATGCTGCTATTGTTTGCCCCCAACGATTTCAGAATACCAATCATATTGGCGCGTTCAAGAATAATAATAAGCAAACAAGTAATCATGTTGATGGCAGCAACTGCTATCATTAGAATAAGAATTATATATTTATTCAAGTCTTGTAGCGACAGCCAGTCGAAAATATTTGGATATACTTCGCGAATAGTTTTTGCTAACAAGAGCGGTGAAAGTAAATCATCAACATTTTTCAAGGTCTCATCAAGCTTATGCATATCAGTTACAAAAATTTCAAACCCTGCCACTTCATTGTTTTTCCAGCCATTCAGGTATTGAATATGGCGAAGGTCAATCAAAGCATATTTTTCATCGAATTCCAACATGCCGGTATTGTAAATGCCTGAAATTTCTATATTTCTAACACGTGGTGGCTGCTCCATGAAATACACCCCCAACTTATCGCCCGCCTTTACATTCAGCCTTGAAGCAGTAATTTCCGAAATCACCATTTTGTCAGAAGCAATGCTGTCGCCCGAAGAAAAAACACTTCCTGTTTTTAAATTTTTCTGAATGAATTTCCAGTCGAAATCTTTTCCGACACCCTTCAAGACGATACCTTCAATCAATTCATCAGTTTTCAGAATGCCGGGTTTAATAGCAAATGTTTGAATATGCCGAACATTTTCAATTTGCATTGCATTAACGTAAATCGGCTCATCATCATTTATGTAATTTTCTTTTTCAAAAGATCTGCCTAAGCCATATTTGGTAACTTGAATATGCCCGAAAAATCCAAATACTTTTGTTGAAATTTCATTTTGGAAACCATTTACAAGAGAAAATGCCAATATCATTACTGCAACGCTAAGGGCAACAGCAGTAGTTGAAACAAAAATAATAAACGAAGAAAACGACTTCCCTCCCGACTTAAATAATCTCTTAGCTATATACCATTCAAAACTCAAATTCTGCTCTTTTTGGTAAAAATACGTGATTGATTAATTACTCAGTCATTTTTTTGCTCGGCTTATTTTATTCTTAAATGGTATCAACAAAAAAGCCCCGATCAGTTGAGTGTCGGGGCTTTTTTTATGAAAGAGAACTAAAAAATTAGTTCACATGAACACGTTT
>CAZFFP010000142.1:0-4050 GCA_964518215.1 uncultured Chitinophagaceae bacterium | reverse complement strand
TTGATTTATATGTTGAAAATAGAATTGGTGAATCAGAAAATAAGAGATATTGACAAGCAGATTACTGCCGCTCCTACCGAAGAAGAAATGATGCAATTTATTGCGACCAAACAAAAATATCTCGAACTGAAAAAGAAAATTGCTTTGATGTTAGGCAGTGTGATTATTTGAACAAATCACCTACTAATATCACCAGCCGTTTTCAATACAAAGGATTTGCGTCATATCGGCTATATTTAATTTGTCCATGATTTTCTGCCATGTTTTGACTCCATCGAAACAGAAGTGTTTCATTTACATTTATACATTTGAACATGAAAACTTTATTCCAAACTATGTTTTACCTCACCAGCATCACCGTTCCTTTCTGATTCACTTCTTTGCCATTGTTGGAAACCACTCTGATTTGATAGGTATATGCGCCATAAGGCATCGCTTCTCCTTTGCTGGTGCCATCCCATCCGGCATTGAGCGAGTTGGTTTCAAAAATTTTCTTGCCCCACCTGTCGTAAATACTGAATTCGTATTCTTTCACAAAAGGAACCTGTAAAACCGGGCGCACAAAAGTATTTTTTCCTGAAGGAACAAAAGCATTGGGCATATAAACCACCGGTTCTTTTTCTGCACAGAAAATATTGGAAAGGCTACTGAGTGTTTCGGTATTGAACCCGAGTATGTCTAAACTATATCTTGCTTCTATCTGATAGCAAAAAACACCTTCTTGATTGAGTGCATCGGCTACAGATTCTTCATAGAATAAATCTAAAGGACCCATAGTTTGCAAGGGCGTAGATTGTGTGCCTGAAATCTGATTCACTGTGTAATTCAACAACGTAGCAAATTCTAATTCGAACGAATTCCATTCTAAAAAAACATCGGTATTGTTTCTGAAATTTCCGTTGAGATGAATGGTTTTTCCGTAGGTAGAAACTTTTTTGAAATCGCAATCATCAACGCTTGAAGTGGTAAAATAATAAGCAGTATTATCGGTATCGGCAGTGGCATCGGTGTAAGTGTTCAAAATATTAACCGGGGGTGTTACGCTGTAAGTATGAATAGTTTGATAATCAGCATTGGTAAGCGAGCGCTCAATATTCATGGTATTAATATCGGCAGTAGAATCTATCAGCCAGATTAAGTCCACACCACCGGCATCATTGACGGTAAGATTTTGCAAGTAATTAAATGCAGTAGAACGCACAAAATCTATAGAAAGGCAAATACTATTTGAGTGTGAAACAGGCGAGCCATTTTCATGCGTGGCTACGGTTCGGAAACAAATGGTGTCGCCAGTAATGCCGGCAGCAGAATAATTGTATCCGGTGCTGCTATCGGGCAATGTAGCTGCAATTTCTGTAGCGCCATTGTCAATGACGGTTTGTACTTCGTATTTCGTTCCTTCCTCCCAACCTTGATACAAATTCCAGCGCAACTCAATAGTGCCGGTGCAACCCGAAGTGGTTTGTGTTAAAAACATATTCCTGTGCGGATTAGGGTTGATGAGCGTACGGTTACCACATGCGTCAAATGCTGCTATGGAATATTGATAGGTTTGTGAGTTTCCATCGCTATTGTTGTCTGTATAAAAATTGGTGCCTATACCCACGGTGTCAATAGCAGTAGAAAGTCCTCCTCCGAGAAAATAATAAATAATGTATCCGGCTGCTTGAGTAGATGTAATTGGAAGCCAGTGAACTTCAATGCGACCATCGGGCAATACGGTTACATAATTGAGTTGGGGAATGGCTAACACTTCTTCTCTGATGGTATCTGAAGTCAGCGAAGTAAAACCCGGACAATTATGCACGGCAACAATGTAGTAATACCAGGTGAGTAAAGTGGCATTGGCGCCCACATGAGTGAAAGAATTTTGAGTGGGGTTTGAAATACTTCCAACTAACGCGAAAGGTCCGGCAATGCTGGTAGCTCCGAAAATCTGATATTCGGTAAAAGGTCCGCAGCCATCGGGCGTATAGGGCGACCAATTGATGTTTACATCACCGGTAGTTTGGTCGGTAGAAACACATTGCAACACAGGCGCAGGGACGGTTTGGGCTTGTAAGGGAGCAGACCATAGACCATAGACGATAGACCATAGAAATATAGTAGTGAGATACCTATAAATATATTTCGGATTTCGGATTTCGGATTTCGGGTTTTTCATTGGTAATGTTTTCTTTCGATTTGCGTTTAACGATATACGATTTTCGACTGTTAAATCCCTATTCTAAGAAAGTAGAGACGATATTCGATTATGTTTTTTTTAATGCTATCTGCCATTCTGAGTGTACCGAAGAATCTAAGTTTTAGACTCTATCACGCCCTTACATTACTGCTTAGATATTTCGTTTCACTCAACATGACAAAGAACTGTGTTTTAATTTTCAAATCAACCCCTCTGTTCAAATTCCTTTTTCATCCCCCTGCCCCCTATCGCTCTCACACAAATCCACCCGCAAGGGGGAAATTACTACTTCCAAACTTTTTACTTCAAATTTCAGTATCTCATCCCTACTCTACGCAGTAGGGACAATATTTCCAACTCAAATCATAAATCCGAAATCATAATTCATAAATCTAAATTCTCACTTCTAAAATCTGACTTCTAAAATCTGCAATCAGCCAATCACTATTCGATACATTTTTTCCAAATCAAAATACTTGTTTGCCATTTCTTTAAAATCTTCAGCAGTTACAGCGTGTATGGTTTGCATCATTCGATGCAGATAATCGGTGTCTAAACCATAAACAAACAAATTCTTATAAGCTGCTGCCACATTGAATGGCGAATCAAAATTACCCAACAATTTTCCTGTGAGGTAATTGCGCACCAATTCGAGTTCGGCTTCGCTTACAGGCTCATTCTTCAAACGATTAATTTCAGAAATAATTTCCTGCACGGCATCATCACTTACATCAACGCCAACTTCGGTAGAAATAAAGAAATAAGATGAGCGCAACGAATTCGTGATGCCCGAATAAATACCGTAAGTATAGCCTTTCTCCTCGCGTATGTTCGACATTAAACGCGAACCGAAATACCCGCCTAAGATGGTATTCGTTATGGAAAGTTTCAAATAATCGGGATGTGTTTTGCCAATGGTTTCGCTGCAAAAACGAATAGCCGACTGATAGGCATCGGGTTTCTTTTCTTCATAAATAAAATCTGAAGTTGGTTCAAACGGGAGTTTTCGTTCGGGCAATTTTACACCTTTCCAGTCATCGCCACCATAGCGCTGTTCGAGCAGCGGAACAATATTTTCGGGCAACAAACCTGAAACCATGATGAATCCGTTGGCAGCATTGTAGCAAGCGGCATGATGCGCACGCAGCAAATCGGTATTTACGACATCATAATTTTTTTCTTCCGATTCGTAACCATAAGGATGATTTTCGCCATATAGCAACACATTCATTTTCTGGTCGGCAATGAATTCATTCTTCTGCAAATCCACCCGAAGCTTTTCTTTCTGATTATTAATAAGAATTTCTAACTCGTGCTGATGAAATGCAGGATATTTCAGCATTTGCTCTACAATATCTAAAGCATCGGGCAGGTATTTATTAAGGCTGATAACTGACAGCGAAGCATGGTCAACTGTTGAAACATTGCGAAAATTGATGCCTAAAAAATCAAGTTGTTCCGATAACTCAAGCGAAGAAAATTTTGTTGTGCCTTCGCGCAACATCCGGTTGGTAAAACGCGCCACATGTTTTTGCGATTCATGCCATCTTCCGGCATTAAAAACCCATTCTACACGAACTACTTCCTGCACTCCCATATTGATGAGATATACAGGCATTCCGTTTTTGAGTTGAATTTTTTCATAAGCGGGCAGCGTCAAATTCTTGGGCACATGAATGTCGGGCATTTTGCTGCGGTCAATGATATGTTTGGTTTGGTGCATGTTTTTTATTTGCGTTTAGCGTTTAACGATATGCGATTTTCGACTTTAGTATAAATTTATTTTTTCTGTCGAATATCGTCTCTAAATTTTAGTTGTTCGAAAAATAATACATAGTAGAGCAGTTTTTTTCGGTGAAAATTTT
>CAZFFP010000141.1:0-4133 GCA_964518215.1 uncultured Chitinophagaceae bacterium | reverse complement strand
ATTGCACATGCACCATCTTGACTCCCGATGTGTCGGCAATATTGATAGCTACTACTGTTTCAATTTCAGATTGAGTAGAATCAGGATTGGTGAAATTGACTGTTTGCTGCGCTCGCGCATCAAAATTTGGAAATGTTGCAGCAGGATTGCTTTGCGCAAACACACTGCACGACAGACATACGATAGCCTGCACGATGAATAATCGTAGTGTTTTCATAGGGTTGGTATTTTGGGGTGAAAGAAAAGTAGTGAGTATTGAGAATTGATTAGTTAGAAAAAAGCGAATGCTTCTTTGCCTTTCAACAACAAATTCAAAGCAACACAAACATGTTTGAAGTGGAGTGGGAGATTGGGGCGCTATGATTGCATAGTTTGGCATAAAAACATGTTTTCAGTTGAACTGAAAATCATTCTAATTTTTCATGCTTTCGATTTCCGAATATGAAAGCAATGAATTATAAATTTAGCCCCTTTGAAATACAAGTTAAAAAAATGTTTTTGAGAAAAAATAATTTTAGTCTAACTTTTTTTGAGTTTTAATGGATTTTTAATGCTGCTCAAAGCAGCAACTAAAGCCAAACAGAAGCGTGGGAAAATTTGGCTCTTCCCGCTTTTTATCGGGTGGGATTCTTGTAGCGCTAAAAGCGGGATGTGCCAAATGCGGTGCAGGCATTACATCCCCCCTGCTCTACACAAAGCATCAGCACGCCCCCTTCGCCTACACACAAGCTCACGCAAAGGGGGACAATTTTTTCTTTAATTTTTCGCGGGTGGGGAAAAAAAATTAAAATGTGGGATGCTTGTGTGTCGGCAAAGTCCGTCAAAGGTGTGAACTTTTCAAATAGGGTTTCTGCTAATTAACCTACCTCCGAAGCACACCCATGAATCCGATAGCCCATCCTGCAAGTAAAAACAAGCCCCCAATAGGAGTAATGGGTCCTAAAAATTTCCAGTGGGCAATCTCTAAAAGATTCTTTAGCGAAAGCAAATACAGGGAACCGCTGAAAAGAGCAATACCAATAATAAAACACCAACCTGAATATTTAGTCCATGAAGTTTTTTGAAAGAAAGCTAAAAGAAGCAAAGCAATGGCATGATAAAAATGATACCTCGATGCAGTTTCAAAAATAGATTGCTCGTATGCATCCATGTGTGGCTTCAGCCCATGTGCGCCAAAAGCGCCTATGGCAACCGCCAGAAAACCTAACGCAAAAGTCCATGCTGCAAGTGTCCTATTCACAAAACATTCATTTAGTTGTAGTGCATATCATTTCTTCCTGTGCAGGCTCAAAGCCTTGCGGGTACTATAGTTTTGCAAAGATATAATTCCTCATGAAGAAAGCGCCACTTCTTATTACTCTATTTGTTATACTGATTATTATCGCTTTCGCTTATTTCCGCTTGGTATTGAATACTGCCGGCAAGCGTCCGGTGTTCGATGCCATACCCGAATCTGCCGCTTTAATTTTTGAGTTTAAAGATTATTCAAAAACTACCGTAAAACTTAACGAAAGTTTGTATGCAAAAGATTTATCTCAGGCAGGGTTTATCAATAAAATTCTTACGCAGTTCAGTGTATTGGACAAACATCTTTCCAATAACGATTATCAGCCTTCCAAAGGCAACCGAATGCTGGCGACCCTGCACCTTACCGAGTTGAAAAACTATAATTACCTGTATCTTATTTCGGCAGAAAATATAGACCGCAATACATTTAAATCTATGATACTCGGTATTGCCGAAAAGCTGACTGTAAAAGAAAGAACCTTCAAAGAAGAAAGTTTATACGAGGTAAACGATACTGTTTCTAAAATGACGTTTACCTGCGCCTTGCTTAACGGAATAATAATTGCAAGCGTGCAAGCCACTTTAGTAGAAGAAGCCTTGATTCAATTGAAAGAAAGACGCTCCATTTTAGAAAACGAAGATTTCAAACGCATTAAAGAACTTGCCGGTGGCGACAGCGATGTATTGCTGTATATGAATTTCAAAAATCTTTCTTTGTTAGAACCGCTATTAGTAGATGCTTCAAAAACCAACCTCATCAAAAATCTGTCGCATTTTTCCGAGTGGATGGAAAGCGATATCATGCTCGAAAACAAATCTATCATCATTAACGGATACACTTTGTTTGACGACCCGAATAAATCGTGGCTTTCAAAATACACTTATAAACCAACCGAGCGCATTGCATTGGTGAGCGCTATACCCGAGCAATCGGCTTTATTTATGTTGGTTTCGGTGCGCGCCATCAATCAATATTTCGATGATATAGAAAAGCAATCAGAAGATTCAACAATTATCAGAGCATCGAAAAGTTTTCGTTCATGGGCTGGCAGCGAATGGGCTTTCGGCATCAATGAGCCATTCGATGAAAACTGGAAATCGGATGTATTTTTTATTTTGGAAAGTCAGGATTCTTTACTCGCGAAAAACGAATTATTTACATTCACAGAGTCTGCCTCAACGTCTGTCGATATTCCTTCAAAAGGGAAACTCAACTTCGGCAATATGCTGAATAATGTATTTGGTGAAAATCTTTTACCTATAGAAAATCCATACTATCAAATTATAGACAACTATGTGTTTTTTGCAGCCAGCGAAAACACCCTCAATACCATTACCGCTTCTTATCTTTCCGACCGCACCTTGTCTAAGAATATTGAGTATCTCAATTTTTCCAAAAACATAGCCACCAGCGCCAACCTCTATTTATATATCAACAGCACCAAACTTTCGGAACTCATCAATGCTACTGTGAGCGATTTGTTGTTAAGCGCCAATAGCGAAGGCTCAAAAATATATGAGCGCTTCAGCCCTGCTTCGGTGCAGTTTAGTTTTCAGGATAATTTATTTTTCACCAGCGCCTATATTCATTACAATGTAGAAACAAAAGCTAAGAACAATTTACTTTGGAAAGCTAAACTCGATACGGCTGCCACCATCAAACCGCATTATGTTTTGAATCATCACACCAAAGAAAGCGAAATCATTGTGCAGGATGCTGCCAATCAATTGTATCTGTTGAGTAAAGGCGGTAAACAACTTTGGAAAATTCCGGTGGGTAATCGTATTGTTAGCGATATTTTTCAAATAGATTATTACAACAACGGGCGTTTACAATACTTATTCAATACTGCCAATGCGCTGTATGTATTGGATAGAGAAGGCAATAATGTCGGAAATTTTCCAATTCGTTTGCCCGAGCAAGCTACCAATGGTTTGCTATTAGCGCATTACAAAGACATGAATCAATACAGAATTTTTATTGCCTGTGGCGATAATATTTATGGCTACGAACTGAGCGGAAAAGCATTGCCCGGCTGGAATCCGAAGAAGATGAAACATGAGGTGTATTATCCGCTGCAGCATCATGTAGTAGATGGCAAGGATTTCATTATTGCTTACGATAAAAAAGGAACGGTATTTTTCTTCGACCGCAAAGGCGACTTGCGTTTCGATGCGGTGAAACTGAAAGAAGAACTCATAGCGCCATTACAGTTTTCGGAATCGGGTAAAGCCTCGGAAATGATTGGGGCTGATAGCAAAGGCAATGTTTATAAAATCAACTTTTCGGGCAATGTGAAAGAAATGAAATTTGGCGAGCAACACTCCTATTTCGATTTCCGTTTTATTGATTTGAAAGATGACGGCAAGCCCGAATATATTTTTATTGGCGCTGAGAAATTGGTTGCCTACAACGATTCGTTCGATGTGGTGCATGAAATTAATTTTACGCTTCCGATTGATTATGCCGCATTTAAACCCGACCGCAAAAACAAAAGCCCTTATGTAATGGGCTTACTCTCCATTCAAAGCAACCGCGCCTTGCTTATTCGCTCCGACCTCACGGTGTTCGACAACTTCATCATCAACAGTATTGTTCCTTTTGAAGTGGATGTTTTCAGTATGAACAACCGCAACATTATTATTGCCGGAGACCGCACCGGTGGTTTGAATGCTTATAAATTGGAATGAAATTTATTTCAGCTAATTACCAAATCATTGCTATTATTTTTGTTACAGCTACAAATGCAGTACTATATGATACTGCTATAGCACTATACATTGCTCTCTTTTTTTGAAGAATAATTTTTGATTTTATTTTACAGTTTACCTACCCTTAAAAACAT
>CAZFFP010000140.1:0-4322 GCA_964518215.1 uncultured Chitinophagaceae bacterium | reverse complement strand
TCTCCTTGATTTTTAAGCAAATATACACAATTATGAGTAATTACGGATATTCAGAATTTCTTTGTCGTTATATAATATTGCTTTACAAGCTCAAGTGTTCAATAAATAATTTTGTTTTGTCTGATTGTAGGCACAACCTATTTGTTAAACAATGGTTATCATTAAAATCAAACCTTATCGATTTTGAAATGCAAGTGTAATAAAAGACAGACGCTTAGACATTCGCCAGCATCCAAGCCTGTTTATTGACAGACTCTTTAACCGCATCTAACTTTTGATGAGCGTCAGAAATTTTGTCGGACATGAAAATGCCTATCCGATAAAACTCGCCTGATTGAATGACTTTTGTTTCGATGTTTTTGCGCTGAAACTGCTTTTGGGCTTTGCGGGCATTTTTTTCTTCTTTAAAAGAACCCAATACCGCATAATATCCTTTAGGTGCAGAAGTGGCAGATACTGTAGTAACATGCAAATCGTCCAAACGCGGAGCAGCAATTTCTATACTTAAGGCAGGCGCTTTAAAATGCTTTTCTATAATTACCGGATGCTTGGCAACAACATTTTCTTTCTTAAACAAAATTTCAAAACCATCGGTCAATGCTAATTGAAGGGGCAATTGTTCTTCTTTGGCATTCATGAACAATATTTGCGAAACAAAAACCAAAGCAGCTATTATAGGAACCAAGCCATACAACGCCCAACGATTACCTCTTTTTTTAACTTCAGTTTTTTCTTCAGAAGGAATGCTATTGGCAATGAGGGTTTCAACTGCTGCGGTATCGGTTTTCAGAATTTTTTCAGGAAGTGAAACGGGTTTTAATCCAAAAGAGCCGAGTAATAAATTTTCAGAAACAGCAGGAACAAACAACAAATTGTTTTCGGTAGTTAACTGCAATTTCCCGATGCCTGAAATGCTGATGGTGTTTCCGCTTTCCAATTGTTTTTTCAGAAAACTGATGCCTTCTTCCAGTTCAATGGCTGCTTGAGAATAACCAATATTGCGATGGGCGGCAAAAGCATTGGTGAGCAAGGAATCGTTGTGCTGCACCCGCGAATTAAACGAAATATGCTTGTAAGCCGGTGCAATGGTATTTTCTGATGCCCTGATTGCGGCAGATTTTGAGGCAGCCACAAAAGCGCCTAAACCCGGAATAATTACACAATCGTGCTCCTTCAGTAGCGGAGACACGAGTGTCAACAGATTATTTGCAGTGTCTTTCATAAGTTCATTTTTTAGTTTTAAAGCCCTGAAAGCCTTTAAAAATGAAGTGTTGCACCCAGCATACCATTGAATCCGAAATTAGGATACAGGTAGTAGCGCTGGTATTTCATGTGCGCAAGATTGTTCAAATTTACGAAAAATGAAAATCGTTTCGAAAAAATATATGTTGCGCCTATACTTACATCCAATGCGCCTTTCAATTGTCCATCGGTTAAAACGGCTAAATTGGTGTTGTAATCTACATAATACACCCCATCCAAGCCAATAATATCTAACTGTAACATTATTTTTTCGGCAATGGTGTATTGGGCATTGAATCGGGCTAAGAAGCGGGGCATGTGATAAATGCGCTGCACACGGTCGGCTTCGAAATTATTGAAATCGAACACAAAGTTGAATTGCAGGCTGCTGTTTATCCTGTAGCCCAATTCGGCATGAAGATTTAGAATATTCGTGCGCCTGTCATACACCACCATGAAATCGGGGCGTTCATATAAGCCTTCATATTCGTTGAGCAATGAAGTGGCTTGGTTGATAAACACCGGCATATGCCTGTATAAATTCTGAGCAAAACGCACATTATAATTGAACTTTTTAATAGCGCCCTTCAATCCCATAAAACGCTCTTCTACCCAACCGTTGCGAATATCGTTGGTGCTGATTTGCGTGAGCCACGGATTCATGTCGGTATGCGACTGATAACTGTTTTTGCGCAGTTCCATTCTCCAACCGTTATACAACACAATGTATTGTTCATACAAGCCGCGTTGCAGAGCAATGTCGGGAAACAAATGGAAAATACCCGCTTCCCAAACCGGATTTATGGCGCCCGAAAGATTCCAGTCGCCTTTCAGATAATGATATTTGGCTTTGGCGCTGAAAATATTCCGGTTCAATTTATTCTCATTCACATCTTTAAAAACGGAATAATCTTCTTCAATATCTAACGATACATGGTGGGCTTCTTTAAATGTTTTGCTCATCCATAAGCGCACGTTGAAAAACTGCTCGGTGAGGTTGAACCTGTCCCACATGTAATTATAGCGGAACAAACTTTTATAATCGAAGTTGCTGTCGCGCCTTTTGGCATTAAGCAAATCTATTGTAGCATCAAAGGCGCTGAATGTTTGGCGTAGGTCTTTATTTTTCAAGTCAGGTTGCAGCAGGATGGGAATAAAATCGTTGTTGTCGTATCCGTAGTAATGAACCGTATTACTACTGAATCCGCCACGGGCTTTCACCTGACTATTTTTTACAAAAGTGCTGGTAAACAAATCGGCATCTATTTCAGAATAATTCTGCGATTTTATTTTTTGTCCGTTGGCAGAACGATAGCGGGCATGAGCGCCATAAGAGAATTTTTCAGGATTGCCTTCGTTCAGCAGAAACTCAGCCAATGGACTAAACTGTGTGCCGAAGCCCAGCCTTGCGAATGAGCCGAAATATTCCTGCGGTTTTTCTCTGGCAATTGCCAAAGGCTTCAGATTTGCCTGTCCGTATTGTAAGGGAAGCAGGCGGTCGGGAACAAAATATTCCAATTCTATTTTTTCCTGTTTGGCTTCAACGGGTTCGGGTGGAAAATTGATTTTATTCGCATCCTGAATAATGGGATTGAATTCTTTTACCACATCTACCTGCTCTGAAGTGATAGGGCGGTCGGTTTGGGCGGAAAGGGGATTGGTCCATAGTCCACAGACCATAGACCATAGTATGATGCTTGCCGTTTTTTTATTGGCAGGAATTATTTTCAAGAAGTCTTTCACAGAAATACGAATCATGTGTTAGTGTTTTTTATTTTTTTATTCAGTCCGAATGCGTTTACACCCCCTACCCCCGCCATCGGGGAATATGGGTTTTCCTATCTTTTCAATCTTATTCTCAGCTACCTCAACTCCACCGTATCCAAAGGTGTATCAAAGCCGCTGCCTTCAGGCAACAGTTTTGAGGTTTCGCTTTCTTTGGCGTAAATCTTATTCAGTTTGGTTAAGGCTTCGTTTTTCAGCGCTTCATTATCGGCATTTTCAATAATGCTTTCCAAGGTAGCTTTCGCCTGAAAAATATTTCCCTGTTGCATAAAAATATCCGACAGCAACACAAACGCTTTTCCTACCCACAATTCATACGAGCTGAAATTATCGCTCACTTTGAAGCAGGCTTCTTCCGATTCTTTAATTTTATTTTCATTGAATAGCATCAACGCAATTTGATACTGCGCTTCAGCAGCCATCACATTGGTGGTTTTGTCTATCACTTTCTGATAAGATTGTTTTGCCGATGCGAAGTTTTTATTCAACTGATGGTATTTGCCCATGTAGAAATTGGTTTCGGTAATTTGCTCCGGCTTGGAGAGTTCGCTGCTCAGAATTTTTTCGGCATAAATATTTACTTTATCTATTCTATTTAAATAATACGCGCAACGCATCAAACCCAAATTGGCAACAAATTTATTATCGTTGTTAGAAGCTGTTTCGAGCAACATAGTGTAATATTTTTCTGCCGAAGCATAATCTTTCACTTCGTAGAAAATTATTTCAGATGCTTTCAGCAAAGAGCGTTCTCTGAAAATGTTTTGCCCTACGTTGGCAACATATTCATAGCCTTTGAGTGAAGACACATATTGTTTCAACTTATATTGACATTCGGAGCGGTAATAATTCGCTTGCAAAAGGAAATAGCCGTTGGGAAAATTCGACAAATACTCATCGAAACCTAAAATTGCAGATTCGCACTGCCCTTTGGCAAAGCGGGTTTCGGCAGATAAATAGGCAATAGAATCTTTTTCTGAAACGGTAATATTGATGTTCTTGTTTTTGCTCACTACATCCATATATAAATCAGGATTGCCTTCTGCAATACTCATGTCTTTAAGTGCCACTAATGCTTCTTTGGCATCGCTCGATTGAGGGTATTTGTCAATGACTGTTTTGTAGCTTTCGGCAGCTTTTTTCACGTTATCGGTATTGTAATGAACAATGCCAAGTTTCAAATAAGCCTTTGCCACAAAAGGACTGTTGGGGTATTTCTGAATAAGGCTGTTGAAAGTATTAATTGCCAACTGGCTTTTTCCCTGCGAAACATAAGTGTCGCCAATATTGAATTG
>CAZFFP010000139.1:0-4339 GCA_964518215.1 uncultured Chitinophagaceae bacterium | reverse complement strand
AACCAGAAGATGAAAGCGTGTGGCGCTGCGTGAATGCCGATTGCCCCGCACAAGTGGAGGAAAAACTGATACACTTCGTATCGAAAGATGCGATGGATATTGACGGCATGGGAAGAGAAATTGTAATTCAATTTGTGCAGTTGGGTTTCATAAAACATCTTCCCGACATCTATAAACTCGACTACGAAAAAATTCGTCAGTTAGAAGGTTGGAAAGACAAATCGGTGAGCAATCTTCGTGAAGGAATAGAGCGCTCAAAAGAGCGTCCGTTGTGGCGATTGATAAACGGCATGGGCATCAGACATGTGGGAGTTACTACTGCGAAATATTTGGCAAACCAAGTGCAGCATTTGGCAGATTATAAAAACTGGTCGCTCGATTTGCTTATGCAGTTGCAGGATGTAGGACCCAAAGTGGCAGCAAGCATTCACGAATTTTTTTCCAACGAAATCAATATCGAACTCATTGCTCAATTGGAATCTTTGGGAGTGAATGTTGTCAACGATGCTTCGCAAACTTCGGTATCTGATAAACTTTCGGGTAAAACTTTTTTATTTACCGGAACGCTATCAAAATTTACCCGCGATGAAGCCAAAGAATTAGTAGAACAAAATGGTGGTAAACTATTGAGCGGTGTGAGCAAAAACCTCAACTATCTGGTGGTTGGAGATGATGCTGGATCAAAACTAGAAAAAGCAAAAAAAATCACAAGTATCCATATTTTGAAAGAAAATGAGTTTGACCAACTAATGCTTTCTAAAATAAAAGAAAAATATGTGTTGTTTTTGTCAAACATCATATTATACTCCGAAAATAAGGAGAGAGAAAAAAGAATTCTGATAGATAGATTTTTTGAGAAAAGTGCAGATATTGTAAATTTTGATGAAATTGAGTCTCTCACTAAAATTACTTCCAATAATTATGAGTTAAGTGTTTTAGCCCAAGTATGTTTATTGTATGGAAAACCAAAAGACGAAATTGTTTCTAACAGATTAAAAAATATAATCGCAAATGCACTTGCAATAAATAATGCCAAAAACAGATCAAGAATTATATTTAGAACATTAAGATTAATTGAGAGATTTGAACTAACTAAATCGTTTAATAATGAACTTTCAATTATTGCTAATAATTCTTATAACAAAAGAGTATTGCTAAAAGTAAAAGAAATGCTTAATTCATAATTCCTTCCATTCAGGTTATCAGCGAAGAAGATTTTTTTGAAATGATTGTTTAAAGTCAAGTGGTTTTATGCAGCATTGCGCGAAAACTGCTTAATGGCATTCAGTTCAGTTTGTTTCTGATTTTTTTCTTCTTCAATATCATAATCATCTTGTAGCCCCAACCAAAATTTGGCAGAATTTCCAAAGTATTTAGCCAAACGCAAAGCAGTGTCGGCAGTAATTCGTCTGTTGCCTTTCACAATTTCTGAAACGCGAGTTTGCGGAATGCCTATGTCTTTAGAAAGTTTATAAGCACTGATTTCCATAGGATTCAGAAACTCTTCGAGAAGAATTTCTCCGGGGTGAATATTTTTTAGCTTTTTCATAATTGTTTAAGTTTAATGATAATCGGTTATTTTAACTTCTTCAGCATTTCCACGGTTCCATTTGAAAGTTATTCTCGATTGGTCATTTATTCGAATGGAGTAATATTCTTTCAGATTGCCTTTCAATTTTTCAAGTTGGTTGGAGGGCGGAATTTGCAAATCAATTATTAAGTGAGAGTTATTTAGCATTCTCAGCTTTCTTCTTGCAGTTTCCTGAATTTCAGTGGAATAGTCCTTTACCCATTCTCCATTCGAAATTTTTTCTGTTTTCTTGTCTCCAAATGAAGTAATCATACTAACGCTTTATGATACTAACGCCAAAAGTAAGTAATTTGCAAGCAAAAATCAATATTGAAGTAAAAAATCTAAACAAAACCGAATGAAAAATGTAACCTTTGTGTTGTGAAAATTGCGCCTGATTTCAAGATGATAGTTCCAAAACAAAAAAATCCATTCGGCATTCCGAAGAATATATTTTCATCAGTGACTAATAATTTCTGGATTACA
This sequence comes from uncultured Chitinophagaceae bacterium, assembly GCA_964518215.1. GTDB lineage: Bacteria > Bacteroidota > Bacteroidia > Chitinophagales > CAIOSU01 > CAYSGX01. The sequence goes on along the minus strand of CAZFFP010000139.1, from coordinate 2,283 downwards.
TTTTTACTTCCGATATTAATCTTACAGACATCCATGCTTTTGGCGCAATCTTCAAAAATGGAATATGCTGCCGAACTCAATCCGTTTGCAACACTAACTTGCCGAGTATTTACGCCCGGAATATCTGTTTCTGAAAACACAGAAGAATCATTCAGAATAAAACTCCAACATTTGATTCCGGCATTTGCTGCCGAACATTCCAAAACATCTGTGAAATTTTACCGAGCCAGTCCTTTCGGTATGCATTATTTGTTGCAACAGCAATACAAAGGACATACTATATACAACAGCTACATCAAAATCAATCTTGACAAAATAGGCAACATCATTTCTGTTTATGACAACTCTTTTGATGTTTCCGGTTGGAAAGAAAGCGCCTTACAAGCAGCCATTACTTCTTTAAAAAACAGCGATGCAGATATTTTATTCGAACAAATTTTTGCTTCCGGTAAAAAAGAAATTCAACTGAAAGAAATTATCTGGGCTGTAATTGAAGAAACGGTAACGCCTATGTGGCAGTATAAAATTTTTAACCCTTCCACACATGCTTTCAGAGAATATCTGGTGAATGTTTCAGGCGAATTAATTTTAGATATAGATTTGAATTGTTACCACTCTTCTTTTACTGTTGAAGCAGATGCCTTTGTATACAAGCCCGACCCGCTCACTACTTCGGGCAACTATTACAATCCGCCTTTTGTGCATAATAACAATACTACAAATCCTTCTCTTGATGCGGAGCGTGTAGCTGTAAAAATTGATGTCGGCACCGAAAACGGTTTATATGTTTTGAAAAACGATTTTGTGGTGATACGCGATATGGATGCGCCTAATATTCCCATTCTTACATCTACCCTTCCCGAATTTTTCTTCGACCGTTCGCAACCGGGATTTGAAGCGGTGAATGTATTTTATCATATCACCAATTTTAAAAAATACTTGCAAAGTATAGGCTTTTCCAGCATTGCAGATTATGCCATTCATGCCGACCCTCATGCGCTGAATGGCGATGACAATTCACTTTTTTCTCCCGCCTCCAGCCCGCCCCGATTGTTGTTTGGAACCGGTGGCGTAGAAGATGCCGAAGATGCCGATGTAATAGTGCATGAATATGGACATGCACTTTCGCACGATGCCAACCTGACCAATATCGGCAACGAAAGGCGTGCGCTTGACGAAGGGCTTTGCGATTACTTTGCTACTTCATATTCCAAATACATGGAAGAATTTCGCTGGCAGGATATGTTTACCTGGGATGGGCATAATGAATTTTGGAATGGAAGAAATGCCGCCACCAACAAAACTTATCCTGCCGATATTTCGCCAAGTATACATGCTAATGGTGAAATGTGGAACACCGCATTGATGGAAATATGGGATGAAATCGGAAGAGAAACTACCGATAAATTGATGCTGCAAACGCTGTATGCTTTGTCGCCCAATATGACATTGAAAAATGCTGCTTATGAGTTCATTCGCTCCGACAGTTTAATGTTCGGTGGCAGTCATTTTTGTCAAATATATTTCCCTTTGCTGCGAAGAGGTTTAATTGATACAGTAGCAGAATTGTCTTGTTTGTTGTATGATAATACCATTGAAGTAAATGCAGGAATGGATACAGTAATTTGTGGCGGTGACAGTATTTTACTTGGAAGCAATGAAGTGGTTTCCGGCAATGAATATCGCTGGCAAAGCACTCATGGCAACTTCGAATCGTTTGAATCAAACATTAATGTTTCGCCAAGCGAAAACACCACATATATTTTGCGCGTGGTTACTCCGCAAGGCAGGTTTAATACCGATTCGGTTACCATTACAGTAAACGATTGTAAGTTTTCGGTAACCAACTCTATTGGTTTTTCTGAAGGCTCCTCTCCTTTGCAAATTCGTATTCCAAAGGAATTTAAAAACACCGACATCAGGCTTTATGATTTGAGTGGGAAAAAAATATTTGAGTTAGAAAAAGTAACGCCCGATATTTATAACATCAGCAGCGAATCGCTTTCGGCAGGTGTTTATTTCCTGAGCATATACAATTCCAAAAAACCACACGTAGTGAAATTAGTAAAAGTGAAGTAGGTTAATAGATGCATTTCTTAATTAGCTGCTTTAATCGTCTGTAATTAAATTTCAATTTTTAAAATCTAAAGCCATCAAATTATCTATATTTGGCGGCTTAAAACAATACCATGGCAAAATCAACCACTCCCAAGAAAACAGAAAAGAAGCCTTTCAAGCCTACCATTATTAATAAATCTTCTGAAGATTTTTTACAGAAATATA
>CAZFFP010000138.1:0-4812 GCA_964518215.1 uncultured Chitinophagaceae bacterium | reverse complement strand
AAATTTAAAAGTGATGCCAAAAGTTCTGAATCAGCCATTCTTGACAGACTGTTGAGCAAAATTGGGCAAGATGCTTACAAATTTGATGAGCTTTCTGCAAAAGTAATTGCTCCTACCAGTTATATATTAGCCGGTTCTGAATACACTGCCGATATATTCGTTTCTGCTACCAGTTCTACTCAAGACCCTGAAGTTTATATTGGTAAATTTAACCCGTCTGTTTTAAAGGTGAATGAGAAAGGTGGATTACCAACTAAATTAGATCAAAACCCACTTACAGATGGCTTTCAGACGCTCACAGTTGAAGGCGGCTATGGTAAATTCAGTGATAAATCTGCTTCTATTGGAAGCAGAGAAGTAACAGGTGCCATTAGAGTTAAAAAACCTGCAGGCGATGGATTTGAATATTTCCCTTTCAAATTTGAATATCAAGTTGCTCAAGCTGGAGTTGTAGTTTCCCCTGATAAAATGAACGTATTCTATATTGGAGTGGATAATCCTGTTTCAGTATCTGTTCCCGGATTTGCTGCAGAGAGAGTTACTGCTTCAATTTCCAGCGGAACTATTACCGGAAGTAACGGAAAATATACGGTTAAAGTTACTCAGCCGGGTAAAGCAATTGTTACAGTTTCTGCCAAACAATTGGACAATACTACTAAGAGTATGGGGCAGGTGGAGTTTCGTGTAAAACGTGTGCCCGACCCTATTGCTAAAGTAGCTAAACAACCAGGTGGAGCCATTGCTGCTGCGAAAATTAAAGTTCAACGCGGTATGGAAGCCGATTTAGAAAATTTTGATTTCGACATCAAGTTTCAAATTGTTGGTTTTGAAATGACTTATGCCGCCAAAAGACAAGACTTGGTAACTGCTCGTGTAAACGGACCAATGTTCGATTCTAAAATGTTAGATTTCATTAATCGGGCTAAGCCGGGAGACATGTTATACTTTGACGATATTCGTGCCAAAGGCCCTGATGGAAGCACCCGTAAATTGCCAAGTATAGCGTTTAAAATTATTTAATTTAATATCAAGGAGATACTCTTATGAGAACAGTTTTGTTAACCTTTGTTTTAGGATGCACTTTCTACCTTGCTTATGCACAAGATGCAAAAGCTCAAAAAATTGAGTCGCAGGTTCGCGATGGCGCTTACGATAAAGTAAGTGTCAGCGAGAATGAAATCATTCCTTACGATCATATTCGTGAAGCCGATGTATTTTGGAGCAAGCGTATTTGGAGAGTAATTGATGCACGAGAAAAAATCAATTTGCTTTTCAGGTATCCTAAGGAGTTTTTTGTGGATATTCTTCGAGATGCTGCTATTGAAGGTCAAATTACTGTTTATGATGCAGTTGATGATGAGTTTACTTCCATCCTTACTCCCGAACAAGTTGCAGTTGCCGGAGTGGGAACTGCAGATACCATAATGGTTTGGAATCCCGAAACTGATGTGGAAGAAGAAGTAATTACAAATCCTGTATTTGACCCTAACAAGGTTAATAAATTCCGCTTAAAAGAAGATTGGATTTTTGATGAAGAGACTTCAACATTGGTTTGCCGAATTATCGGCATAGCTCCGATTCTTGAAGTATATGATGAAAACGGAGAGTATCGTGGTGATAAAGTTTTGTTTTGGGCATATTATCCCGAATTGCGTCCGCTTTTAGCTCGCCACGAAGTATTCAATGGCGGCAATGATGGTGTTCGCTTAAGCTGGGACGATTTGTTTGAGATGCGTTATTTCGGAAGCTACATCATTAAAGAAGCTAATGTTTATGACCGCAGAATTCAAGATTACACTACCGGTGTAGATGCTTTGTATGAAGCAGAAAGAATTAAACACAGCATTATTGATTTTGAACAGGACTTGTGGTCTTACTAATACAAATATTAATTTAAACTTTAAGAGGCTGTCTCAAAGAAAGAGTTCAGCCTCTTTTTTATTTAACTATATAGGTTAAATTTGCGCTGCTTTACATTCATCTAAAAAATATTCAATTATGGGAAGAGGAGATAAAAGAACTGCTAAAGGGAAACGTTTTAAAGGTTCATTTGGCAATACCCGTCCTTCAAAAGTTAAAAAAACTGCTGTAGTAAGTAAGCCTAAAGCTGACGTTAAAAAAGAAGAAAAGGCTGTAACACCGGCAAAAAAAGCTGCACCTAAAAAAGCTGCCGCAAAAAAAGCTGCTCCTAAAAAGAAAAAAGAAGAGGAGTAATCAAGGCGCAAGCCTTGAAATTTTCCATTTATTATTTTCTAACCGATAAGCAATACGGTCATGCAGGCGGTTTGCCCTGCCTTGCCAAAATTCTAAATAGTCGGGAATTAGGATATAACCGCCCCAATGCTCCGGGCGCGGAACTTTGTCTGTATTTGCATATTGTCGGCTAAGGCGAGCAACATTGTCATCGAGCAGGCTTCTGCTTTCAATGATGTTGCTTTGAGGCGAGGCCCATGCACCTATGCGGCTTTCTTTAGGTCGTGTATGGAAGTATTCGTCAGATTCGGCTGCGCTGATTTTTTCTATAATTCCTTCCACGCGCACCTGCCTTTCGAGTTTGTCCCAAAAAAACAAAAGTGCGCCATTCGGATTGGCGGCTAACTCTTTTCCTTTTCGGCTCAGATAATTTGAAAAAAATACAAATCCTTTTTCGGTAAGACCTTTTAGTAATAAAATTCTTGCAGCAGGTTTATTATTCAATGCAGTAGCTAAGGTCATGGCATTCGGGTCGTAAAAATCATTATCGAGCGCTTCATTAAACCAGAATTCAAATTGGTTAAACGGATGAGCGGCAATATCGTTTTCCAATAATTCGTGCTTACCGTAATTTCTTCTGATGTCTTTCATGGCATTATGAGTTCATATGCAAGAATACAAAACAAAAAGCCCCGAAAATGAATTTTTCGGGGCTTTTTTAACCAAGAATTTTAAATAATTATTCTTTAATGAATGGGCGTTTAATGTTCACTTCATTACCCATCAATACCTGAACGATATAAGTTCCGGTGCTGAGGTTGGCTACATCAAAATTGATGCTGTTTCTGCCGGGGTTTTGTGTTCCTTCATTGCCGGAGAAAACTAATTGACCAACAGTGTTATAAACGTTGTATGATACTTCCTGAGCCGATTCCAAATTGTATTCAATATTGAATTTGTTGCTAGTAGGATTAGGATACATAATCATTTGATTCACCACTTTTTCTTCAACACCAACAGTTAAAACCAAATCGAAGCAAAGTAAGCCAATGCCTGCAACAGGATTACCGGCAGGGCTTGCAGCACAAACCTGTAATGATTGTCCGTTGCTGTTAACCGAGGGAGATACATAACCTGTTACATACAGGTTAAATCCAAGACTTCTGGCTTGAGGATTCAAACCCAAAGGGAGTGGAGTGCTGGTAGCAATGGTTGGAGAACCGGAAGGGTTTTTTAATGCAATCGTATAGAAAGAACCGGCAACGAAAGGAACATTGCTGTATCCTGAAAAATCACCATATTCCAGGTCATTTCCATAAAGTCCGGCAGCTGCTGTAGGTGCTGTAATTTCTACATCAACCATGGGAGCATCGGTTCCGCCATGGAAAATATTGAATGCAATTGTGGTAGTATCGCCATTAGATAACAAAGCAGGTGAATAGGTGTGCAAATCGAAAGGTTTTAAAGGAGAATACCCTGAGGTGCTCACGTGTCCTGCTGCAATAACTGTAACAGGTATATTGGGTGTTAAGCTGAAATTTTTTGAGAAAATGGTATCGCCCACAACTGTTGAACTTGCAGGAGCAACGCCAACGGTTACGCTACTGCCGTTTAGATATTCAATGAATGTAGTAGTTAACGGAGTGGCATGTCGATATTCCAGGTTGTCAATTTTATTAACGTCAAACCCGGTTCCAACCAAATCATTAGTAACATACAAATCTACAGAAGCAGCTGCAGCATCTGCACTATTATGAATAATTTGAACATTAGAGCGGTTCACTTCAGGTAACTGAATCACCATGCCGGATGGCAATGCAGCAAAAACGGCAAAAGCCGGTTGACCGGAAGCCGGAGCAAAATAACCCGATGCAAACACCAATGCGGCAGAACCTACAGCAGTGGCCAGAGGGGCATAATAAGTTTTCAGACGTGTAGTTGAAGTACTGTCATACACATCAACCAAATATGTGCCGGCCGGTAGTCCTACATAACCATCAAAATCACCAAATGCAATATTATCAAATACAGTTTGAGGTATACCTCTTACATTAACATCAACAGCCGGAGCATCTGAAACTCCATGAGAAAAAGCAAGGGCTGCAAGTTGCGGATTTGGTGATGTTTCAAGAGCTCCTGAAATAAGTGTTAAATTGACATTAGGTCCGTAAGCTATTAAATAATAACTCTCTCCATTAGTAAAGGTAATTGGAGTTGATAATGACAAAAATGTGTCGGTGATAGCAGTTGAATTTGCCGGGGCAAATGCAAGGGTAACAGGAAGTCCGGCAACAACATTAATAAATGGAGATGCGGTTCTGTAAGCAAAATCGTCAAAAACTTTTTGTGAATTACCAGCAACTACTGCCCAAACGTCAATATTAGCGACTAATGTGTTTGGTGAATTGTGAACAGCTTGCAGACGAGCAGTCTGAGCAAGCACTGATGTATAACTGACTACAGCCACACACAGGAGTAAAATCATTTTTTTCATTGTTAGTTGGTTTTGGTTAAAAAATATTTTGGTCAAATTTATAAAATATGAAGTGAACATTGACATGATTATGTAAAATTTATTATAAATTCATCTTTATTAACACGACATTATAGTTTTCAAGT
>CAZFFP010000137.1:0-4928 GCA_964518215.1 uncultured Chitinophagaceae bacterium | reverse complement strand
GCACTATGGCAGCTAAGTCGAGTATCAGAAATGTAGCACGTGTGTTGAATCTTCCATTGGCAGAAGCTGATGTGTTGGCAAAAACTTATCCTGAATTCATCACCAAAATAGAAGCCTTTGAAAAAAGCCCGCTGAAAAAATTCCTTACCAATATAGAAGCGCTTACAATACTCAAGGAATACTTCAAAAGCGATGAATCGCAAATCAGTAAAGAAGAATATGAAAGCGCCATAGCATTCAGAAAAATTTCTGAAGAAGACAGCTTGCGCGGTGAAGTTTTGCGACAAGCGGCTTTGCTCGAAGGAGCTATTCGCAACACCGGCACACATGCCTGCGGTGTTATTATTACTCCCGATGACCTTACCAATTTTGTTCCGGTGAAAAGTGCCGAAGATGCCGATATAAAGCTCGTTACACAGTTCGACAACAACGTAGCGGAATCTGCCGGTTTGCTGAAAATGGATTTCTTAGGATTGAATACTTTAACCATTATAAAAGATGCCATCGAACTCATTGAACAACGTCATGGTATCAGAATCAATCCAGATGAAATTCCTTTGGACGATGAAAAAACTTATAAACTTTTTCAACGGGGCGAAACCAAAGGCATATTTCAGTATGAGTCGCCCGGAATGCAGAAATACATGAAAGAACTGAAGCCTGATAAGTTCGATGATTTAATAGCCATGAACGCGCTGTATCGCCCGGGACCAATGGCATATATTCCCAACTATATTGCCCGCAAAAACGGACTGGAACCTATCACTTACGATTTTCCAGAAAATGAAGAATTCCTGAAAGAAACTTATGGAGTTACGGTGTATCAGGAACAGGTGATGTTGTTGTCGCAAAAACTGGCAGGTTTCAGTAAAGGCAAAGCCGATGAGTTGCGTAAGGCGATGGGCAAAAAAAACAAAGCAAAAATTGACGTGCTCAAGCCCGAATTTATAGAAGGTTGCCAAAAAAATAATTTAGACCCAACCGTTGCCGAAAAAATTTGGAAAGACTGGGAAGCCTTCGCCAAATATGCTTTCAACAAATCGCATTCGGTGTGCTATGCGGTGTTAGCGTTTCAAACCATGTATCTCAAAGCGCACTACCCGGCAGAGTTTATGGCTGCGGTGCTTTCCAACAATATGAACGATATAAAAGAGGCTTCATTTTTTATGGAAGAATGCAGGCGCATGGGCTTGAAAGTGTTGGGTCCCGACATCAACGAATCGCAATATCGTTTCACGGTGAATACTCAGGGAGTCATTCGTTTTGGTTTGGGCGCTATTAAAGGAGTGGGTGAAGGCGCTGTAGAAAATATTGTGAGCGAAAGAAAAGCCAACGGCAATTTCAAAAATGTTTTCGACCTCACTTCGAGAGTAGAGTCGAAGCAGATGAACAAAAGAACTATAGAAAGCCTTGCGCTTGCCGGAGCATTCGATTCGTTTCCGAACATGCACCGGGCACAATATTTTGCTGAAGAAAATGCTTCCACACTAATAGAGAAAGCTATTCGATACGGCAATATGATTCAGGAACAAAAAAACTCTGCTCAGACTTCATTGTTTGGCGATTCAGCCAATGTCAGCATTTCAATGCCCCGTATTCCCGAATGCGAAGAATGGGGCTTGATGGAAAAACTCAACAAAGAAAAAGAAGTGGTAGGCATGTATCTTTCCGAGCATCCTTTAGATTCGTTTAAACTCACTATAGAACATTGCTGTAATGCAGATATAAGTATGGTGAAAGATATTGAAAACATGAAAGGAATCGAATTGAAATTCTCGGGAATTGTTACAGATTTTTCCCACAATACTTCAAAAAACGGCAACGCCTACGGCACCATTACCATTGAAGACAAAACCGATTCGCAGCGTTTCTTTTTATTTGGCGATGATTATAAAAATTTAAGAGCCTATTTCAACAAAGGCGATTTTGTGTTTGTGCGGGGCAAAATGCAACCCAAACGAAACTGGAATAAGAACAAACCAAATGGAAATGGAAATGGCAACGGAAATGCTAACGAACCGGAGCAATTCGAATTTAAAATATTGCAGATGGAATTGCTTTCAGAAACTTTGAAAAAGGTGAAGAAAAGCGCCACACTTAAAATATCGTGCAACGAAGTAACCCCCGAATGGATTTCCAACTTACTAAACATCATAGAAACCAATCAAGGCAATTTCGAACTGAATATTCACTTGTTTGATTTCACCGAACAATTTGACCTGCCCATGCACTCTTTTAAGTATCGTATAGACCTCACTCAACAGTTCAAAAATTCTTTAGAGCAATTGAGTAATATTGATTTGGTGTTGAATTGATAAGTCTTTATTTGTAATCGTTTTAAATTTTCAACTGAGCTTTTGAGTTATTGACAGGCAATGTGAATATGTTGGTCAGGGTGAATTATGAAATATGGTATATACTGAATTAACTTTCGGGATAATCTTCTTAAATAACTTCTGTAGATTTATTTATACTTTTTAAAACACTTCTAATATTATGTCAAAACCATTAATTGCTGTTTTGCTATCGGGCTGTGGCGTTTATGACGGCTCTGAAATTCATGAAGCGGTACTAACGTTCTATAATATTGATAAAGAAGGTGGCGAGTGGCAGTGTATCGCTCCCGACATCAATCAGCATCATGTGGTGAACCACCTTACAGGCGAAGAAACTAAAGAGAAAAGAAATGTATTGACAGAGTCGGCTCGCATTGCGCGAGGCAATATCAAAAATCTGAAAAATGTTTCTGTTGCCGATTATGCCGCATTAGTTATTCCCGGAGGTTTTGGCGCTGCGAAAAATCTTTCTAAATGGGCATTATCAGGTCCTGAAGGAGAAATAAATAATGAAGTAAAAAGAATTATCAATGAATTTGTTACTGCCAAAAAACCTATTGCCGCTTTTTGCATGGGGCCAACAGTAGTGGCTAAAGCGCTTGAAGGAACCTCTTATCGTGCTAAACTTACGGTGGGTACTACAGATAAATCTTCTCAATACGATATTAAAGCTATCAACAAAGGCATTCAAAAATTAAACGGACAGCCGCTTCCCGCAGAAGCAGAAGGTGTGGTAATTGATGATGAATTGCTGATTGTTTCAACCCCTTGCTACATGATGGATGCCTCCATATACGAAATAGGATTCGGCATTCAGAAAGCCATTAAGAAATTGATGAAGTGGGTAGATTAATACTCAGGTAAATTCTTTTTCACCAGTTATCTTCTTTTGACTGAGGAATGGGTTGTTTCAATGTTTTCTTTAAATCTTCAATCAGTTCGGAAATGAATTTGTGGGTTTGAGCCACCCACTCTTTTTCGTTAGCAGAAGCTTTTTCCACCAGCCAATTTTCGATAGGAATTTTAGGAACATTGTGGAAGAAAATATCGTCAATAGTATATTTGAATCTGCCATCGCGCACCATAACATTAATGCTGTAATATTCTAAGCCCTTCTTAACTTTTTGCCCGGTAGGCATGGTAGTAAATAAGTCAACTCTGTGTTTGCCTTTAATGGTTCCGGTATTTTCATCTTTCAGTTCGATAACACTACTGGCGTTTTTGTAGTAATTATTAAACCAGTATTCGAGCCGATTGAACAATTCGGTTTTAGAAACACCCGAAACTTCTACTACTTCTTCGTATTTAGCCTTGTTGGTTTCAGTGTCTAAAGGCACCTGAGCGTTTGTCTGAGCCGATAAAATGGTAACAAATATTACAGAAAAGAAAAAAGAAAATACTTTCATGATGATTGGGTTTTTACAAGACGAAAATACAAATTTAGGAATGGCAACTAAGTAAAAAGCTGCCATTCCTTTAAAATTAATCACATTCCGAAAGCGTAATAATATGTGCCGGGATAATTCGGATAAATGCCTTCAATCATCACTCCACCTTTTTTGTTTTTCAGAACATTGGTAATGTCGTCCACTTTCTGAATCGGTGTGCGGTCTATAGAAGTGATAATGAAACCTTCTTTGATATTGGTTTGACTCGAAAGTTTTCCTTCTTTTATTTTTGAAACTTTCACACCGTATTTTAAACCTAATTCTTTCTTTTCTTTATCTGACAGTTCTATAAATTCCACACCGAGAATATCTGTTGAAGTAAGACTTTCCTTGGTTATGAGTTCGGTGTTTTGATTTTTATTTTTCAGCACCACAGTTGTGTTATTCAGATTGCCATTGCGCATATAAGTAACCTGAATTTTATCGCCTGGTCTGTATTGCGCCACAATTTCCTGAAGTTTAGGCGCGGTATTCACTTCCGCGTTGTTAATTTGTCTGATAACATCGCCTTCTCTGATGCCGGCTTCATAAGCTGCGCTTCCTTTGTTCACAACATCAATATATACACCTTTGAAATCGGGTAGATTTTTACTTTTGGCAAGTTCCGCGTTAATGTTTTTAATATTCACTCCCAAAAAGCCGCGTTGCACCAAACCATACTCTTGAATATCCTCCACTACTTTTCGAACTATATTAGCGGGCACTGCAAAAGCATAGCCTGCATATGCGCCTGTTGGCGATGCAATGGCGGTGTTTATTCCAATCAATTCGCCCTGCATATTTACTAAAGCGCCCCCCGAATTGCCCGGGTTTACCGCGGCATCAGTCTGTATGAACGATTCGATAGAAGAGGCATCTTCAAGAATATTAATATTACGTGCTTTGGCGCTTATTATTCCGGCAGTAACGGTTGAAGAAAGATTAAACGGATTGCCTACAGCGAGCACCCATTCGCCCACTTTCACCAAATCGGAATTGGTGAAGTTGAGATAGGGCAAATCATTTTTGTCAATTTTCAGCAGTGCAATATCTGTAGAAGGGTCGGCACCGATAAGTTCGGCTATATAAGTTTCATTATTGTGCAAAGTAATTTCAATTTGGTCGGCTCCGGCTATTACGTGATTATTGGTTACAATAAAGCCCG
>CAZFFP010000136.1:0-4985 GCA_964518215.1 uncultured Chitinophagaceae bacterium | reverse complement strand
TTGATTACCCGCACACGCTCGTGCATTTTATCGTGCATTTCGATGAGGGTGGTTTTCAAATCGTATTTCCAGTTCCAATCGGGATAGTGTTCCTTAAATTTATTAAGGCTGCTGATATACCAGATATGGTCGCCAATACGGTTGGTTTCTGAATAGCTGAAATTCATTTTATTGCCGCTGATGGCTTCGCACAGTTCAATGGCTTCCAGCATGGAGCAATTGGCAAATCTTCCGCCTCCGGCATTATACACTTCGCCTGCACGGGGTTTTTGGTAAAAATGCCAAAACATTTTCACCAAATCGAAGCTATGAATATTGTCGCGCACCTGCTTGCCTTTGTAGCCGAAAATAGTGTAGTGTGTTCCGGTGATGGCGCATTTCATCAAATAAGCCAGAAAGCCGTGTAATTGCGCACCCGAATGATTGGGTCCGGTTAAGCAACCGCCTCTGAAAGTTCCGGTTTTGATGCCGAAGTATCTGCCGTATTCCTGCACCATAATATCTGCCGCCACTTTCGAAGCCCCAAACACCGAGTGTTTGGTTTGGTCTATGCTCATGTTTTCGTCAATACCATCTTTAAAATACGGATGGCTTTCGTCAATTTCCCAACGTTTTTCCAATTCTACTAAAGGCAAAAAATTAGGATTGTCGCCATAAACTTTATTAGTAGAAGTGAATATAAAAACAGCTTCTGGTGTATGAAGCCTTGTCAATTCAAGTATATTAAGCGTGCCTGTTGCATTAACGCCAAAATCGGTGAGCGGCTCTTTGGCAGCCCAATCATGGCTGGGTTGAGCAGCAGCATGAATGATGAGTTTTATGTCTTTGCCATATTCAGCGAAAACTTTGTTCAAAGTTTCGTAATCTCTAATATCAATTTGATAATGTTTGAAATTGGAAAACTTTTCTTCCAAGCGGTTTTTATTCCATTCGGTAGAGCCGTCTTGCCCAAAAAAGTAGGAGCGCATATTGTTATCAATGCCAATAACCAAATCAAATTTCGGGGCAAAAAATTCTACCGATTCTCCTCCTATAAGTCCGCTTGAGCCGGTAATCAGGGCTATGTTCATGCAGCAGTTTTTGTGTAGTATGTGGTGAATATGATGTTAAACAAACTTTTCGCTGAAAAATTCAGCAAGCAAATGTTTAAATGCTTACAAAAATAATTTCGGGCGAAATTAATGCTTTCTTTTTTCCTTGAGCACTTGATTCATGTTGTGGTGTGGGGGTCATGCTGTGCAGATAGCTTCGCAAAACATTCAACTTTTGCCTACTGCCTACTGATAACTGCCAACTGCTAAAGACTTAAGGCTATCCATTCACTCCACTTGACTCACCTTAAGCATATTCGTTTTGCCTTGTTTGCCCAAAGGCATGGAGCCGGTGTTCACCACTACATCGCCTGTTTCTACCAGTCCGTTTTTTTTCAAAATCATCAGCACATCGTTAATGGTTTCATCGGTGCTTACAAAACGGTCGTAATAGAAGCCCCTCACGCCCCAGGAAAGGCTGAGAATGTTGAGCAAATCGGGGTTGTCGGTAAAAATATAAATATTGGCATGAGGGCGATAGCTCGACAACATAAATGCCGTGTAACCCGAACGAGTCATGCCCACGATGGCTTTTGCTTTCACTTCTTCTGCTATGCGGCAGGCATTGTAGCACACCGCATCTGAGAGGAAATTGAGCGATTCGGGCGAAGGCACTAAGTTTTTATTATACACCACTTCCTGTGCTTCTACATATTTCATAATGCTGCGCATCACTCTGATAACTTCCACGGGATGTTTGCCCACGCTGGTTTCGCCACTCAGCATCACGCCATCGGCTCCGTCAATCATGGCGTTGGCTACATCGGTAACTTCGGCACGGGTAGGAGTGGGGTTATTTATCATGCTGTCCATTACCTGCGTGGCAACCACTACAGGTTTTGATGCAATGATACATTTACGAACAATATCTTTCTGGACCATCGGCACTTTTTCCAGCGGAATTTCCACGCCCAAATCGCCACGAGCCACCATGATACCATCGGCTGCTTCAATAATGGAATCCAGGTTTTCGATGGCTTCGGGCTTTTCAATTTTGGCTATAATTTTAACCGAATGTTTTTGTTTGATTTCTTTTTTGAGTTGCAGAATATCATCGGCAGTTCTAACAAACGAAAGGGCTACCCAGCTTGCCCGATACTTCAGTGCAAATTCCAAATCGCGCCAGTCTTTTTCAGTAATGGAAGGAATGGTGAGTTTTGATTGTGGCAGGTTCACTCCTTTTTTGGATGTTAAAATTCCGCCATGCACCACACGGGCTTCAAATTCATGCTCATTGATGCTTTTTACAACCTGAAGAACTATTTTGCCATCATCAATCAGAATTTTTTCGTCAGGGCGCACATCTTTTGCTAAATGATGATAACTCACAAAAAGTTTTTCTGCGGAAGATTCGGCTTCTTTATCGGTAATGATTACCGTGTGCCCTGTTTCAAGCATTACGCCTCCGTTGGCAACATTTCCAATTCTGATTTTTGGCCCTTGCAAATCGGCAAGTATGCCTATGCTTGAGCCTAAGTTTCGATTGATGCGATGCACGTGCTCGAAATACTCTTTGTGTCCTTCGTGTGTGCCATGCGAAAAGTTGAAGCGAAATAAATCTACTCCTTCCTTTACCATTTCGAGCAAAGTATCATAGTTATTACATGCCGGTCCTACAGTGGCAATAATTTTTGTGCGGTTGAAATTAGTCATTAGAATATCAGGTTGTTTCGGCTTTTAAGTTCTTCAGGTTCGGCAGCAAATACAGCTTCAATAAATGGAATGGTTTTGAGTGTTGTTATCCACTCTTCCTGTATTAACTCTGCTGTATCGAGGTCTCCCTCTAATTTAATTATGTAATCAATAGTTTTCAATTCGGGCAACAGCATATCTCCGTTGTCTTTATTTGAAATAAGGTTAAACTTCATTTTGTCCAGATGGTCATAATATTCAAACAAATTGAAGAAAGCGGTTTTGTTTTTTTTAGTGAGCGGCACTTCCAGTTCGGGCATTCTCAAAAAACTTACTTTAAGTGTATTGTTCAGCAACCAACAAGTGCGGTAATCTTTCAAACTGCTTACAATAGTAATCAGTTTGAAATCATATTCGGGTTCTATGTAAAAAGTTTTTGCCTTCACTTCAACAAAGTTATTGTGTTGAAGTTAAAGACAAATATTTCGACCCTACATTTTCTTCCCTTTGTTGATAGAATACAAGAGTCGAATGGCAAACAAAGCTGCCAGCACAAAAGTGATGATGCCCACCACCGGAATATTATGATACATGGGAGGTATTTTGGCATGTATTACTATGGCAGAACCAAGTATCATGGCGGCAACTATGATTGAAAACGAAATTCGCTTGCTTATAACATCGAGCTTGTTAATCATCGGCTCCAATCCCTGGTGTTCAAATTCAACCCGAAGTTTTCCTTCTTTCAGTTTGAAAAGAATTTCTCTGATGTCGTTAGGCAATTCAAAAACCAAATCGCCCAAATCTTGAGCGCTGGCATAAAGCCGCTTGAAAATTTCTTTGGGGCTATAGCGCTTCGCCATTATTTTTTTTGCATAGGGCTGCACTTCTTCCATCAAATTATATTCGGGATACAGATACAATCCTACTCCTTCAATAATAATCAATGCGCGCATCAGTAAATGGAAATTGCTCGATATTTTTATTTTGTATTCATACATTACTTTTCGCAGCCCGTCTATGATGTCGCTCATTTCCACTTCACTGATGGAAGTGGTGTGTGCCAACTCTAAAAATTCGCGCACTTCATTTTCAAATGCTTCGCGTTTTTGTATGAGGCTGTCGCGCGACATAGCCTGAATAGTGTCTGCAAGTTTTTTCACATCCTGCACATAGATATAATACATCAAATCGCCCAAAGTAAATTGGTCGTCTTGCGAGAGTGTCCCCATCATTCCAAAATCTATGAAACAAAGTCTGCCATCGGGCATTACAAAAATGTTTCCGGGGTGTGGGTCGGCATGAAAAAAACCAAGGTCGAATACTTGAATAAAATAGAGGTCGAGTCCGGTTTTGGCTACTTCTTTTGGAGTGAAACCCAGTTGTTTTATAGCTATTGCATCGTTGAGTTTATATCCGAAAACAAATTCCTGACAAATGACCTTTGTGGTGGTGTATCCGTCATAAACTTTTGGCACATACACGCGGGTGTCTTCTTCAAATTGTTTGGCAAAGCGCTTCATGCTTTTCGATTCGGTTACGAAATTCATTTCGCGTCTTATTGCCTTTTCAAATGTATTGACCAGTTCCACAGGTTGCAATGCTGCCGATTCGGGAAAATTATTTTCGACTATTCGAGCCAAATCGCGCATTATTTCAATATCGGCTGCTATACTTTTTCTGATAGAAGGTTTTTGAATTTTCAGCACGGCATCTTCACCGGTTCTCAATTTTACCCGATGCACTTGTGCTATGGAAGCCGATGCTAAAGGTGTTTCTACAATAAACTCAAATATTTCATCAATTGGTTTATTGAATTCGCGCTGCAATTTTGGTTTTAATTCATCATAAGGAACAGCAGGCACTTTGTCCTGAAGTTTTTCCAATTCAATTAATAATTCCTTCGGAAATAAATCTGCCCGGTTGCTCAGTATTTGCCCGAATTTGATAAATGTAGGACCCAACTCTTCGCATACCATTCTGATTCTTTCATAGCGCGTGGATTTTAGTGCAGAGGTTCCGTTTCTGTCGGGAATAATTGCTTTCCAATTAAGCGTACGAAAACGGGTATGCGCTACTATGTCTTCAAATCCATATTTTACTAGAATGCTTATTATTTGACGATAGCGTTTGAAGTATGGTGTTTTTTCTTCTTCGTCATCTATATCGTTTGCTTGCATTTGAGAGTTTAATGTTTTTAAAAGAATGTTTTGTTTTAGCCCCCGATAAGTTGGACAGAATTATCCCAAGAGTTTAGGTCTG
>CAZFFP010000135.1:0-5004 GCA_964518215.1 uncultured Chitinophagaceae bacterium | reverse complement strand
AATTCAGAACCTAAGTCCTCCATTCAGCTATTCTAATGCATAATCCGGGTTTAATCTGAACCCTTTGTTTCAGTTTGCCACAACCATATTTGAAAAGCCTAAAAGTTTTACGGAGCAGAGCATAAATTTCGCCAAGCATTTGTATGAAAATTCGCTGCGTCCCAATATCAAATCGGGCGATTTTTATGTGGCCTTGCTACAGGATATTGAACTAGATGGCGAGTTAACCGATGCCATCGGTTTGTTTAAATCTGAAACGAAAGATGTTTTTCTGAAACTGAAAAATGAAGGCGGCAATTTTCAAATCGAACACGAATCGGGTATCAATACCGAAAAATTAGACAAAGGTTGTTTGATTGTGAACGTAGGAAAAGAACACGGATATAAAGTTTGCATCGTTGACAAATCGAATCGGGGCACGGAAGCGCAATACTGGCGTGAGCAGTTTTTGAATCTGAAACCTTGTGCCGATGAGTATCATCACACACAACAATTTTTGAACATTGCCCGAAACTTTGTTACACAACAAATGCCCGAAGAGTATGAAGTGAGCAAAGCCGACCAAGCGGCATTCCTCAATAAATCTATTGAATATTTTAAGCAGAACGAAGAATTCGACAGCACCTCATTTGTAAGAAAAGTGTTTGAGCAACCCGATGTGATGGATTCGTTTTCAAAATTCAAAAGCAATTTTCAGGCAGAAAGAAATATAGAACTGGCAGACGATTTTACTATTTCGTCTTCGGCAGTAAAGAAACAAGCGCGGGTGTTTAAAAGCGTGATTAAGCTCGACAAGAATTTTCATATCTACGTGCATGGTAAGCGCGAACTCATTGAGCGGGGCGTGGAGTCGGACGGCAGAAAGTTTTATAAGATTTACTACTCTGAAGAGGCTTGATTTTTTTTGCCGGAAAAAGGTAACACAGAAACCCAAAAGCTCTTAAAAAATCAGTGAGTTTTTCACTAAACGGTCTGATAACTTGAAGTTATCAGGCCGCTTTGCAAATAAACTCATCTCCATTACTAACCATTCCCCTCACACAATGACAATATAGCTTAAATATTATACCATAAAATGCTAACTCGTAATCGGGAGGTTTCACCCAACATTGAAGAATAATATTTTTATATAAAACATATATAATACCATAAGCCGACTTCTATAAAGTAACCAAAATTTAAAGTGTGATTCCAAACAATTGAAGAAGTTTCATTAGAGAGTCATTTAGCGTTGTCTGCCACTCTTTTGCTTTAATTCATTTCGCATATAGAGTTAATTAATTTGTCGCTTTTGGTAGATTTATATTTTGTGAAAAATTACAGTTTCTAAGTCTTACTAATTCTTTAGCAATCCACGATAACTATTGTTCGTAGATTAAATTGATACAGAAGTTGTCGCAAGATGAAAAAAAATTAACTTCACAATAAAACAATACTCATGAAATCGAATATTGCCATTGCATTATCTGTAGTTGCCCTTGTAGTTTCGCTTGTTGGGTTTTTCAATAAACCGGAAGAAAGCTTTAAGCCCAACGTAATAGAACTTCAGGAAGAAAAATATATAGATGGCGATTCAGGCATTGGTATGACAGGTGAAGGTGAAAGTGTATGGCTCGGACTTATTTTTTACATGAACAATTTGCAGCGCCATGCCAATAAGTTGTGGTTTGCCGGCAATGCCGAAAACTGGGAACTTGCTGCGTTTTATGTGGAAGAGTTGGAAGAAAGTATGGAAGCCGTTGCCGAAGCCAATGTAGTAGAAGATGGAATAGCGCTTACACCACTAATGAAAAACATGGGACTGATTTCTATTGACGGCTTGGAAAAAGCCATTGAAAAGAAAGATGTAAAATCATTCATCACCGCTTACGACTTGCTGATTTCCAATTGCAATAGTTGTCATCATTCTTCGAATCATTCTTTCATAAAAATAAAAAGACCTGAAACTCCCGTTTACGACAATCAGGTATATGGAGCCAAACTATGAAGTATCAACTCAGTAAAAAAAATCCCGCTAAACGCGCTTTCATTACCGGAGCAGCATCGGGCTTGGGACGCTCTTTAGCCTTAGAATTAGCAAAAGACGGCTGGCTCATCGGCATCAGTGATTTGAACGAAGCAGGATTGCAGCAAGTGGCTTCCGAAATTGTTTCTAATGGAGGAAAAGCCCTGCATTACAAACTCGATGTTTCCGACAGCAATCAGTTTCAGGCTGTTGCAGAAATATTTTTAAACGAAGCAGGCGGCATTGATTTGCTGGTAAATAACGCGGGGATTGGCGATGCCGGCACGGTGGGCGAATATTCCTTAGAAAACTGGCATCGAATTATCGGTATTAATCAAATGGGAGCGGTTTACGGGTGTCATTTTTTTGTGCCGCAATTCAGAAAACAACAATCGGGGCACATCATTAATATTGCGAGCGCGGCAGCTTTTGCCAATACGCCTTCCATGACGGGTTATAATGTCTCAAAAGCAGCGGTGCTGTCGTTGTCAGAATCGTTGAGTGGCGAACTTGCGCACGATAAAGTTTCGGTTTCGGTAGTGATGCCTACTTTTTTTGAGAGCAACCTCATGAATCATTTCGATGATACCGACCCCGACCGTGCTATGGGCAAGCACCTCATTGCCACTTCAGGGCTTCCTTCGGACCAAGTTGCCCAAACTATTTTGAAATGCGCAGACAAAAGAAAGTTCTATATCATACTGCCGAAAAGAGCCAAGATGTTTTATTACTTCAAACGATTCGCACCTAATTTGTTTATGAAAATGAACGCCATGTTGTTTGCCAAGCGCAATGTGCTTCGGCAGAAAATTAAAGAAAAGTATGCGAAGCTGAAATAGAAAATTAGAGCTTGTTGGCTTCTTCAACTACCAGATTAGCAATTACAAATAATTTAATGTTTTAAATTCAAAAGCTATTGCAGAATATTCTAGTTCGGAAATTTTTTTAGCAAGAGCTTTATAGTTATCATTATTGCTTATAATATTTTTGTGGAAGTATTTAGAAAACATATATTCTTTTGTATTTTCCAAACCTTCTTTTAAAAGTTGCCTGTTTAGGGAGCGCAAAACGCTTTGCATTACTTCATAATTGCCTTTCTGATAGTGGCATATAGCAGCAATAATTTTAGAAGAAACTGCAACCGTCACATAGCTTTTAATTTTTGGTTCTGATAGAATATTGTTTAAAATCATTAAGCACATGCCATATTTTTTAGTAACCAAAAATGCAACGGCAAAACAATATTCAATTTTTAAAATTATTTGTTTTTCAACTTTCTCCTTGTTTTTTGAAGCCCACGACTGAAATCCCGTATGTAAGCTGCATAAGGCTTCAAAACTGCCTGTTTCAGTATAAAGCTGCGAAATATGCAAATAGTAAGATTTCATCTGCATGATTTGAAGTTTCTCATCTTCAAATCGCATATTTTTTAGTTTTGTTAGTATAATTTCAATTTTCTCATACTCCTTTAGTCTGCCATAAGTTGCAATAAGATTTCCTAAGCCGGAAATATAATTAAACTGATTCTGTTTAAACAAGTATTTATTGGCCTCAAGAAGCTTTATGTATTTTCCGAAGTATTTTACTGCCTCTTTAAATTTTCTCAGTTTTAAGTTTAAATATCCTGTTATTAAAAAATAGTACATCTGCCCTGCATAACTTTGTTTTTTTACATCTATTTGTAATCTTTTGTCATGGTATAGTTCATTGCATTTTTTTATAAAATCATTTTCTGTTAGTGTATATTCTTGGGAGTTTAGATGGTTTATTTCAAGCAAAAGGCTTTTCAAGTTTATTTCATTAATAAGCCTTATAGTATTTTCTTCATCTGTCAAAATAAAATTTTGAATTTCTTCTGAAGAAACTGCCTTATTTGTAGTATTGGCATAATTCGTTTTTTGCAGACCATAAACTTCTGCCAAAGCGAAAGTTTTACTCTGAGAAGCACAAATTTTTTCAAGCAATTTAAGTTTATGTATTGCGGAACTAAGCATATTTTTTTTCAATAGTATTCTGGCTTCTAACAATTTCATTTTTATGGCTATTTCATTGTCTTTATCTATATCATATAATATCAGGGACTTAATAATGCTGTTAAACAAATATTGCTTGGTTTTTACAATATTTACCTTAAATCCTTTTTCTGAAAGTTTTTTGTTCAAAACTGCATTGGTAATATGTGAAGGTGAATTGTTCAAAATATCAAATAGGTAAACATAAGCTTTACCCTCAGAAACTTCATTTTGTGAAAATATTTTAAAGTACCTTTTTTCTGCGCTGCTCAAACTTTTAATTAAGAGCATTAAGTCATCTTCTGATTTGCTTGTTTTTTTCATATGAATTATAGTATAAAGTAGAGGATGTACAATTCTTTCTAAAGTAGTACAGATTTCTTTATCAGACACAATACTTCTTTGCTTTTTCTATTGCTCTCAAGCTTCACATTTAAAAAAAAATGTAAAATCTGAATAGACAAAAGCAAGTAGCTTGTGGCTAAGCGATAGTTTCCTTGAGTGAGAATAGTTTTTGCCGTATTGATTATAAAGTTGTTTG
Source organism: uncultured Chitinophagaceae bacterium (assembly GCA_964518215.1). GTDB lineage: Bacteria > Bacteroidota > Bacteroidia > Chitinophagales > CAIOSU01 > CAYSGX01. The sequence continues at coordinate 446 of CAZFFP010000135.1, read as the reverse complement.
GGCATAATTGTTCAAACAACATTCAAAAAAAATGATACATAGGGTTAACAATTGCTCCAACTAATTTAATGAAATGCTTTCAATTTAATAGAAGACGCATGAGAAATAAGTTTTTTATACTTTTTGCGGCAATGCTTGCAATTTCAATAACTCAATTTGTAACGGCACAAAATATTACTGTGCAACCGGGCGTGCGGCTAGGCACTGTTAGTGAATCTTTTATAAGAGAAATTTCGGGCATAGCAGTAAGCAGATCTATTAACAATACCATTTGGGCACATGAAGATTCAGGAGCCGACCCTGTATTCTACGGTATTGATATTACAACAGGTCAGGTGCATTCTACCATAACGCTGCAAGGGGCACCCGCTGTAGATTGGGAAGATATGGCAATAGCACCAAAACCGGGTGGCGACAATTACCTGTATTTTGGCGATATTGGCGAT
>CAZFFP010000134.1:0-5038 GCA_964518215.1 uncultured Chitinophagaceae bacterium | reverse complement strand
AAGCAATGGCGGGAGTTATCAATATCATTACCAAAAATCCTGAAGCAGCGCCAAAATTTTCGGCAGATATTTTCAGCACCACGCAAGGCGAAATGAATGCTGACCTGGGCATGAAAGCCCGCTTCGGAAAAGCTCACACTTTGCTGGGTGCGAATGCTTTTTTCTTCAATAATAAGCTCGATGTCAATAACGACAACTTCACCGATATTCCCTTGCAGCAGCGTATTTCAGTCTTTAATAAATGGACTTTTGACCGCAAAGACAAAAAAAATACTTCTATTGCCGCTCGCTGGTTTCGTGAAAACCGATGGGGTGGCGAACTGCAATGGACCGAGCAATGGCGCGGAACAGACAGTATTTATGGCGAAAGCGTTTACACCGACCGTGTGGAACTGATGGGCAATTATGATTTACCGACAAAAGAAAATATCAGGTTGCAATATTCCTACAACTATCATCATCAGAATTCGGCTTATGGCGATATGTTTTACATTGCCACGCAACACATAGCGTTTGCTCAATTGCTCTGGAACAAAAAATTGGGCGAAAGAAACAGCTTGTTGTTAGGCATTCCGTTCCGCTATCAGTATTATGACGACAACACTACTGCCACTTCTTTTTCAGAAGAAAATCAAGCAACCATTAACCAACCCGACAAAATAATATTGCCCGGCATTTTTGTTCAGGATGAAATTTTGATTCACGAAAAATTTACCGCACTGGCGGCTTTGAGATATGATTACAATCAGCGGCATGGACATATTTTTTCGCCCAGAACAGGTTTTAAATACAAGCTAAACAACAACAATACATTTCGTTTGTCGGCAGGAAATGGTTTCAGAGTGGTGAATCTTTTTACCGAAGAACATGCCGCACTCACCGGAGCCAGAACCGTAATTATAGCAGAAGATTTGAACCCCGAACGCTCATGGAATATGAATCTGAACTATCAACGATTCATCACTTTCAAAAGCGGGTTTTTGGGTGTGGATGCCAATTTGTTTTACACCTATTTCACCAATAAAATTATTCCCGATTTTGAAACCAACAGCGAGCAAATCATTTATGCCAATATAGACGGACATGCCATTTCGAGAGGCTTCAGCCTGAATGCCGATGCTTCTTTTTCCAAAGGAATAAAACTTATTTCGGGCTTCACCATTGCCGATGTTTTCAGCCGCGAAAAAAATGATTCAGGCGAAACCGTTACCCTGCAACAAATACACAATCCATTGTTTTCGGCAACCTATAGCATTTCCTACCATTGGCAACGAAAAGGACTGCTGTTCGATTTTAACGGACGCATCAACAGCCCTATGCGTTTACCCGTGTTGCCCAATGATTTTCGCCCTGAAAAATCTCCGTGGTTTGCGTTGTTGAATTTTCAGATAACCAAAACATTCAAGCATGGTATAGAAGTTTATGCAGGGGTAAAAAACCTGTTGAATTTTATTCCGAAAAATCCGCTCATGCGACCCTTCGACCCTTTCGACAAATCTGCTGACGACCCTGTGAACAATCCTCACGGATACACTTTCGATACGGCATATAATTATGCTCCCATGCAGGGAATCAGAGGGTTTTTGGGTATCCGCTGGCAGTGGACCAATTGAACAATTGTTCGTCTAATCTCATTTGTATTTAATTTCTATTCTGAATCAACCGATGAGCCGATGTTGCCCGAAGACTGTTCATACTTGACAATAAATACCATAAATTGCAATCTTTATTTTCACTAAGGGAAAAGATGATGAAGCTGAGTATTGCCGATACCTATCATAAACTTATAAATAATGGATTTCCCGTTGCTTTTTACAGATTGCCGGGCAACAAAAACTTTTTTTTAATTGCTGAAACAAAGCCTCATCAATCCTTTGCATTGGATGATTCGGATATAGAAAAAATGAAAGGGTTTGTAGTGTATCCTTTTCATGACTCGAAACATTTTCCGCCTATATGTATTGCCCCCGATGTGCTCAAATCTTTTACAAAGCCCGATGAAGTTATTGAAATAGAAATACTTGAAAATTCACCTAACGATTCGCAGAAAAAATCTGAGCCTGAAGCAAATTTCACTTCAAAAGAAACCTATACGAAATGGGTGAGTGATGCTATAAAAAAAATCGGAGAAAAAGAATTTTCAAAAGCGGTATTATCGGGCATTCATGTTCATCCTGTGGCATCAAATTTCGATGCTTTTGAGTTTTTCATAAAACTGAGCGCACAATATCCCGATGCGTTTGTATATCTGATTCATTCAAAACAAACCGGCTGCTGGACAGGCGCAACACCCGAATTATTATTGCGTTTCAACGAAAAAAATATGGAAACCGTTGCCCTTGCCGGAACCAAATTCAACAACGGAACGAATGTCAAAAATACCTGGGGAGCTAAAGAAATTGACGAGCAACGTTTGGTTGCCGAACACATTCAAAACAATTTTGAACAACATTTCGATGCGCCCATAGAAATTTCAGAAACCAAAACTATTTCAACCGGGCATCTGCTGCATTTGAAAACAGAGTTCAGAATGGATATTTCAAAATCGGCAGAAAAAAAATCGTTGCAGAATTTTTTAAAATCGCTCCACCCCACCCCTGCCGTTGCGGGAAATCCTACAGAAAAAGCCATTGATTTTATTCTTCAAACCGAAACACATAACAGAGAATATTACACCGGATTTTTAGGACCTGTAAATCTTCATGACGACTCTTTTCTTTTCGTCAATCTCAGATGTCTGAAATACACCGGCAAGCAAATCATTATATACACCGGAGCCGGAATCACCGCAGCTTCTGTGCCTGAGCAGGAATGGGGCGAAATACAACTGAAAGCCGGTACTATTCTGAAAGTTTTGAATCGCTGAATCGGCAATGTTCAAATATCTTCCACATAATCTAAATCTTCATAAAAGGTTTCCTTCATTCCTTTTAAAAAAAAGAATGCTATGGACAGGCAAATAGCCCCGGTTAACATGGCTCCGTAAAGAATACCATATTGCGTTTCAAAAGTTCGAAACATAACGGTAATGAGCACTAATGCTCCGCGCACAAAATTCGGAACGGTGGTGGTAACGGTGGCTCGCAGATTAGTGCCGAATTGTTCGGCAGCTATGGTTACAAAAATTACCCAAAACCCATTGGAAAATCCTAAAGCAAAACACAGCAGATATAACATGCTGTCGGAAACATGATGGGCATTGAGATAAATAAAAGTAACTACCGTGCTCAACGATAAAAAGACATACATCACCTTAATGCGGCTTTTCAGTATCTGGCTCAACAGTCCGCTTGCCAAATCGCCCAACACCAGCCCTGCATAAGCATACATCACCGCAGTGCCGGCACTGATATTTTCGTGGTTGCTCACGCCTAAGGCTTTAGCAAATTCGGGCGAAAATGTAACCAACACTCCTACTACAAACCAGGTGGGCAAACCGATAAAAATGCAGCGCATATATCGCACAAAACGTTTCCGGTCATTGAACAATGCCAGAAAATTTCCCTTACTGACATTAGATGTTTTCAACTGGCGAAACATCCCCGATTCATTGACGCCAATGCGCAACACCAACAGCGCCATACCCAATCCTCCGCCTATAAAGTAGCAGGTGCGCCAATCGAAATGTTCTGCTATCAATCCGGCAAAAATGGCTCCCGTTAAACCAACGGTGGCAACCACCATAGTTCCCAAACCACGCTTTTCTTTAGGCATAATTTCGGCTACCAGCGTAATGCCCGCTCCCAATTCGCCTGCCAATCCAATACCGGCAATAAAACGCCACAACGCATAAGTTTCGAGCGAATGCACAAAACCATTGGCAATATTGGCAATAGAATACAAAAAGATAGAGCCGAACAGCACCGATAATCTGCCTTTCTTGTCGCCCAACACGCCCCACAATACCCCGCCAATGAGCATACCCGCCATTTGCATATTGATTAGAAAAATACCGTTATCGAGGGTATTGAGTTGCAGCGATTCCAAACTCGGCACGCGAACAATACTGAACAATAACAGGTCGTATATATCAACAAAATATCCCAACGCAGCCACTATCACGGCAGCATTCAGTAAGTGGGCGTTGGGCTTTGGGTTGCTTGTTGCAGTCATTAGTTTTTAAATCAGCAGCAAAAATAGGTTTTAAAGGGAAAGTTTAGTAGGCAGTTTTCAGGTGACAGTAGGCAGTTAATCAAACTTCTTCTGATAGCCAGGAAAGGTTCCTCCTGAATGATGACTTTTATTTTGGTTTTCTCCGCTACTGCCCAAAACCATACGAAGCGTCTGTTGTTCCGTGTTAGCCTTAAGCAAAAAGTGGACAGGTTACCCAACATTCAAATGTTTTCACTGAACTAAAATAATTACCCAAAAGTCTCCCCTGTAGGGGCATAATTAGAGGGGGCTAATATTTTTCCCGAACAAACGTTTGGTAAAATAATTTTAACTCCCTACATTTAAAGCCCAATTTGTTTTAAACAATAAACGTTAAACTTTTCAAACCTTAAACATTTTATATGGAAGCAGTAGCTGAAAAACAAACAACCACCCACACAACCGGCACCAACCGCCACCTGCGCAAGGCAGTGGTATTGGGTTCGGGCGTTATGGGTTCGCGCATTGCGTGCCACTTTGCACAAGCAGGCGTAACTACTTTATTATTAGACATTGTGCCGTTCAATCTTACCGATGAACAAAAGAAAGACAAGAAACTGCGCAATAAAATTGTAAACGATGCCTTGGCTGCCACGTTGAAAGCCAATCCGGCTCCGTTGTATGATAAGGCTTTTATAAGCCGTATCACTACAGGCAACTTCGAAGACAATATGAAAGATATTGCCGATGCCGATTTCATTTTGGAAGCGGTAGTAGAAAATCTGGATATTAAAAAACAGGTTTTCGATCAGGTAGAAAAATATCGCAAGCCCGGAACGCCTGTAGTTTCTAATACTTCAGGTATTCCTATTCACAGCATGTTAGAAGGCAGAAGCGAAGATTTTCAGCGTCATTTCTTAGGCTGGCATTTTTTCAACCCGCCTCG
>CAZFFP010000133.1:0-5089 GCA_964518215.1 uncultured Chitinophagaceae bacterium | reverse complement strand
ATCTTCCTGAAGCAACTGTTTGAGTTGCTTTCTGTTGTATTTGTTGTGCAATTGCATGTTGCAAACAGTTTAATAAGTGAAATGCAAAGTTAACAAACAGGATTTTCTTTACCCGGTTATTTATGTCATCGGGCAAGGTTTGACTATTTTTACAAAAATTACTTCCCTCCACTTTGGAATTTCAAATCATATTATTGGCGCTATTGGCTTCTGCATTTTTTTCCGGAGTAGAAATAGCCTTTCTTACTTCTAACAAATTGAAAATCGAATTGCTGAATAAACAAGGATTGTTGTCGGGCAGAATACTTTCAATGTTTATTGATGCTCCTTCGAAATTTTTGGCAACAACGCTTATCGGAAATAACATTTCTTTAATTGTATTTGGCATCATGATGACCAAAATTCTCGAACCGATACTGCTTGGCAATTTGCCTGATAAATTCAATTCTGAATTTTATTTGCTGATTCTGCAAACACTCATCACTACAATAGTAGTGCTGATAGCAGGAGAATTTATACCCAAAGCAATTTTCAGAATTATGCCCGAAAACATACTCCGGGTATGCGCACTTCCAATAGCAGTTATTTATTACTTATTGTTGCCCGTGGTGATAGGGGTTAATGCTTTTTCGGAATTCATTTTCAAAAAAATTTTAAAAACCGATTTTCAGGAAATAAAGCCGGTGTTTACAAGAATTGATTTGGGGCATTACGTAGATAAGTTTGTGAAAAGTGAAGAGAACTCAGGTGAGGAGCAAATTAATACTGAAATATTTGAAAATGTATTGTATCTGACCGAAGTGAAAGCCCGCGAATGTATGGTTCCGCGCAATGAAGTAGAGGCGGTAGATGTTTCTGCTCCACTGCGCGAATTGCAGAAAAAATTTTCTGCCACACGACTTTCAAGAATTCTGGTTTTCGAAGAAAACATAGACAATACTATTGGCTATGTGCATCATCTTTCATTGTTGAAGAATCCGAAAACAATCAGAGAAATTTTGTTTCCGCTTACTGCCATTCCTGAAACCATGCCCGCAAGAGATGTGTTGAGTTTGTTCAAAAAGAATAACAAAACCATTGTTTTGGTTTTGGATGAATATGGCGGAACGGCAGGTATTGTAACGATGGAAGATGTGCTGGAAGAAATTTTCGGAGAAATAGATGATGAACATGATGTGCCCGAACACACCGAGCAGCAAGTGGACGAGAACGATTTCATTTTTGCCGGACGGCTTGAAGTGGACTACCTGAACGAAAAATACAAATTGAATATTCCCGAAGGCGAATACGAAACGTTGTCGGGATTCATATTGGCGCACCACCACGACTTGCCTTCAGAAAATGAAGAAATTTATATTGACAACTATAAGTTTGAAATTGTGAAAGTGAGCGAAACAAGAATTGAAACGGTGAAGTTGAAACTGCTGGAACAGCAATAACCGATTTTATTCAAATCTTGCCAGAATAATTCCTCCGCCCAGCACATCATCGCCTTTGTAAAATACGGCTGATTGTCCGGGAGCAATGGCTTTCACGGGCGCAAAAAATTCCACCCGGATATTATCGCCCTCATTATTAAGCGTAGCCATAGTGCCGGCATCTTTGTAGCGGATTTTCACGATTGATTCTGTGCCATCGGGAATGGAGGCATATTTTACCATATTGAGCTTGCCTACATACATATTCTGCCGTTTCAAATCTTCTTCGCTGCCTAAAACTACGGTATTGGTTTCGGGAATAATATCGGCTACAAAAGCCGGCTCACCCAATGCAATGCCTAAGCCTTTGCGTTGCCCAATGGTGTAAAAAGGATAGCCTTCGTGCTCGCCTAAAATATTTCCTTCCTTATCCACAAACACTCCGCCTTTCACTTTTTCTTCCAAACCTTCTACACGTCTTTTCAGAAAACCGCGATAGTCATTATCGGGCACAAAACATATTTCGTAGCTCTCGGCTTTTTTTGCCAATTCTTTATAGCCCCAATCGAATGCCATTTGGCGAATATCTTTTTTGTGAAAGCCGCCAACAGGAAAAAGTGTGCGACTCAGACATTTCTGGCTCACGCCCCACAACACATACGATTGGTCTTTGGTGTGGTCTAATCCTTTGTAGATAATATAACGTCCGTTTTCTTCGCGCACCTGAGCGTAGTGTCCGGTAGCAATAAAATCGCATTTCATGGCATCGGCACGTTTCAGCAAGGCTTCCCATTTGATATGTGTATTGCACAACACGCAGGGGTTGGGAGTTCTTCCGGCAAGATATTCATCTACGAAATTGTCAATCACATAATCGCCAAATTCTTCGCGTATATCAATAATGTAATGCGGAAAACCCATATCCACTGCCACTTGCCGGGCATCGTTAATGGAGTCGAGACTGCAACAGCCGGTTTCTTTTTTAGAGCCTCCTGAAGTGGCATAGTCCCATGTTTTCATGGTAATGCCGATTACTTCATAACCTTCGTTATGAAGCATCACTGCCGCAACGGTGCTGTCAATGCCACCGCTCATAGCTACCAATACTTTTCCTTTATTTTTCACAGTGCTCATTAACCGCAAAGATACAGAGATGGTTCGGTTGTGTTTTGTTTCATTAAAGCTGTGCCGAAATTGAAGCCATTATATGAAATGCTTTTTAATGAATTTCATCGGCATACATTTTTGTAACTTTCAGCCGAAAATATATGGAAGAAAATAATGAATACACAACCCTATCAACCCAAAAATAAAATCAGAATTGTAACAGCCGCTTCGTTGTTCGATGGGCACGATGCCTCTATCAATATCATGCGCAGAATTATTCAGGCTACAGGCGTGGAAGTAATTCACCTGGGGCACGACCGCAGCGCAGAAGAAGTGGTGAATACTGCCATACAAGAAGATGCGCAAGCTATTGCGCTCACTTCTTATCAGGGGGGACACGTGGAGTATTTCAAATACATGTATGATTTGCTGAAAGAAAAAAATTGCACTCATATAAAGTTGTTTGGCGGTGGTGGAGGTGTAATTCTTCCAAATGAAATAGAAGAATTGCACAACTACGGTATCACCAAAATCTATTCGCCCGATGACGGCAGGGAGCTGGGCTTGCAAGGCATGATAAATGATTTGGTGAAGCAATCAGATTTTCCAGTGGGTGATGATGTGAACGCACAAATTGATTATCTGCCTAAGAAAGAACCTAAAGCCATTGCCCGATTAATTTCTTCCGCAGAAAACTTTCCCGATATAGCCAAAGGCATTTTAGATAAAGTGCACGAAAAAGCTGCACAGGTAAAAGTGCCTGTTTTAGGCATCACCGGCACAGGCGGTGCCGGAAAGTCTTCATTAATAGATGAATTGGTGAGAAGATTTTTACTCGATTTTCCTGATAAGACCTTGGGCATTGTTTCCGTTGACCCTTCTAAAAGAAAAACAGGCGGTGCTTTGTTAGGCGATAGAATTCGCATGAACGCTATTAGAAATGATAGAGTATATATGCGTTCGCTGGCTACTCGTCAAAGTAATCTCGCTTTATCGAAGCATGTGAAAGAAGCGGTAGATATTCTGAAAGCAGCAGAGTTTGATTTAATTATTCTCGAGACTTCGGGCATTGGTCAAAGCGATACAGAAATTTTAGACCACTCTGATGTTTCATTATATGTAATGACACCTGAGTATGGCGCGGCAACGCAGTTAGAAAAAATTGACATGCTTGATTTTGCCGATATCATTGCACTCAACAAATTTGATAAACGTGGCTCGTTAGATGCCTTGCGCGATGTGAAAAAACAATACAAGCGCAATCATCAATTGTGGGATACCGATGATGAACAATTGCCTGTGTATGGCACCATTGCTTCGCAGTTTAACGACCCCGGCATGAACCGCTTATATAAAGCAATCATAGATAAAGTAGCAGAAAAAACCAGTGCTGATTTGAAATCTACTTTTCAGATTAGTAATGAGATGTCTGAAAAGATTTTCATCATTCCGCCACAGCGCAGTCGCTATCTTTCTGAAATTACTGAAACAGTGCGCAGCTATAATACATGGAGCAAAAAGCAAAGTGAAATTGCGCAACAGCTTTTCAGCATATACACTACTATTCAAACTATAAAAGATACTCAGGTAGAAGACAAAGACCGTTTAATAAAATCGTTGGAAGAAACCTATGAAAAACTAAGTCTGGAATTTGACCCGAAGAATAAAAAACTGGTAGAAGAATTTCCGCAGAAAGCGCAACGCTACAAAGATGAATTTTACATTTTTAAAGTGCGTGATAAAGAAATAAAAATTAAAACGCATACAGAATCGCTTTCGCATCAGCAGATACCCAAAGTGGTAACGCCACGCTACACCGCTTGGGGCGATTTGTTACAATGGTGCTTGCAGGAAAACGTGCCGGGTGAATTTCCTTACACCGCAGGTATTTATCCGTTTAAGCGCGAAGGCGAAGACCCAACAAGAATGTTTGCTGGAGAAGGCTGTCCTGAGCGCACCAATAAACGCTTTCACTATTTGTCGAAAAGCACGCCTGCTAAACGTTTGTCAACGGCTTTCGATTCGGTAACGCTTTATGGCAACGACCCCGATTACCGCCCCGATATTTATGGTAAAATTGGCAACTCAGGTGTGAGTGTTTGTTGTTTAGACGATGCTAAAAAACTCTATTCAGGTTTCAATTTAGCCGACCCTGCCACTTCGGTTTCTATGACTATTAACGGACCAGCACCTATGTTGCTCGGCTTCTTCTTAAATGCCGCTATTGATCAGCAATGCGAAATCTATATCAAGCAAAATAATCTTGAAGCAGAAGTAAAAGAGAAAATAAATTCGCTCTATAAAAATGCAGCATTGCCCAAGTATAATTATGATATACCTGAAGGCAATGAAGGTTTGGGATTAATGCTACTAGGCGTTACAGGCGACCAAGTATTACCCAAAGAAGTGTATGAAAAAATTAAAGCCTACACATTAACACAAGTGCGTGGCACAGTGCAAGCCGATATATTGAAAGAAGACCAGGCGCAAAACACTTGTATATTTTCTACCGAATTTGCCCTGCGCATGATGGGCGATGTGCAGCAATATTTCATCACCAACAA
>CAZFFP010000132.1:0-5138 GCA_964518215.1 uncultured Chitinophagaceae bacterium | reverse complement strand
ACCCGATGAAATAATTTTTTGCAGCCGCGATATTCCACATCATCAAATAATTTCGCTGATGACATTGTTGGGTGTTGAACTGAATTATAAAATCATTCCCGAAAACAGCATGAGCATCATAGGCAGCAATTCGAAAAATACTGCCGGTGATTTGTATGCCATTGACATTAATCTAAACATAGACTTGCCCATGAGCAAACGCAACAAACGCTTGTTCGATTTAGGCTTGGCATTCTTACTGCTCATTTTGTTCCCGCTTTTCTTTTTTTATTTAAAAAATGCATTTCAACTTTTGCAGAATATTTTTTCTGTGCTATTCGGAAAGAAAAGTTGGGTGAGTTATCATACCACTCCAATAAAAGACACAAATTTTCAATTACCTCAATTGCGCAAAGGTGTGCTCACCCCTGCCGATGCACATGCCGACAAAGAACTTAGCGACACCACCATAGCCCGCCTGAATCTGCTGTATGCCAAAGACTATAAGGTGTATCAGGATTTAGATATTGTATGGAAAGGACTAAAAATGTTGGGCAGAGCTTAACCAATGACGATTGAATAATTTCCGATAAGAATCAAGGCATCAAATCTTTAACTTTAACTATCGTTTATCAATATTAATTATCCTGAATGCTCCTCATTTACACGCCACAAATCACCAACCGTCAGCGATATATTTTCGATTTGCTGCTGAACGGTGAATTGGGCATTGAATATCAGCTTACCACCAACGAGCAGGAGTTTTCCGACAGCAATCTTCCTAAATTTTCCTACGGAAAAAAAATTGCGCAACATCCCTACTTTTTTGCTTCAGAATTATTGTTTGAAAAAAATATTCGCGAGCAAAATCCTGTTGTTTCATCACATCAGGGCATTCCTGTTTTTTTTCAAGCCGATGAAGCCGATGCGTTGCTGCCTTTCGATATTTTTTCGGCTTCTTTTTTTCTCATTTCCCGCTACGAAGAATATCTGCCTTTCACTATGGACCACTACGGGCGCTTTCCGGCAGAGCAATCATTTCAGTTTAAAAATAATTTTCTCGATGTTCCGGTAGTAGATTATTACGTGCAATGGCTGCGCGAAATTTTCGGGCAATATTTTCCACAGATTCCATTAAAAAAACGCCAGTATAAATTCATTGCCACTTATGATATTGATAGCGCTTATGCGTATAAAAACAAAGGCATTGTGCGCAATATCGGCAGTATTTTTCTTTCAATTACCAAAGGAAATTTCAGAAATGTAAAAAACATTCTGAGTGTGCTTACGGGTTTGAAAAACGACCCCTTCGACACTTATGATTTGCTGCATCAACTGCATGAAGAATTTAGGTTGAAGCCGATTTATTTTTTCCTGGTGGGCGACTACGACCGGTATGATAAAAATATTTCCATTCATATTTCAGAATTTAAAACACTTATCAAATCCATAGCCGATATTGCCGAAGTGGGTATTCATCCTTCGTTTGCATCGAATACACATTCAGAAAAACTTAAAAGGGAAATTAAAAGTCTTTCGCAAATATTAAACCGGGACATTAAAAAAAGCAGACAGCATTTTCTGAAGTTGCGTTTTCCTGAAACCTATCGCGCACTTTTAGATAAGGATATAACCGATGATTACTCGATGGGATTTGCTTCGCAGCCGGGTTTTCGGGCAGGCTATTCCAAATCGTTTTATTTTTACGACTTAGAAAAAGAAATGAAAACTTCGCTTCGGGTTCACCCGTTTGTTTTTATGGATGCCACTTTTGAATATTATCAGCACCTTACGCCCCGACAATCGTTACAGATGGTATTGCCCATGATAGAAAAACTGAAACAACTCAACGGAACATTAATTTTTCTGAGCCACAACGCATCATTTTGCGACCGCAATCATTGGGTGGGCTGGCACGAAAACTATCGCATCATCATAGAAAAAGCCATCGCTTGATACGCCTCATCGAACGAAAAGATATTGAAGACAAAAAATGGAACGGTTGTGTTCATTTTGCCGAAAACGATTTTCCTTACGGCTACACCTGGGCGCTCGACAATGTTACCGAACAATGGCACGGCCTGGTTTGGGACAATTATGAAATGGTGTTTCCAATTGTGCATCGCAAAAAATTCGGTTTTGAATATTTGTATCAACCTTTGTTTACACAGCAGTTGGGTGTGTTTGCTTCGCGAAAAGTAGAAACATCTGTATTACAATCCTTTCTCGAAGCTATTCCCAGGCAATATCAATTCATCGAAATCAATTTGAATTATCTGAATGATGCGGAATCGCTGAAATATTATGAGGTGAGTGAGCGCACCAATTTGATTTTGCCTTTGAATAAAATTTATGAAGAAATTACAGCGGGTTATTCAGACAATCTGAAACGTAATTTGAAAAAAGCATCGCAGGCAAAACTTTCCATCCGAACCGATTTTAAAATTGAAACTCTGGTTGATTTTTATTTCGAACATGCCGGAAAAAAAATAAAAGGGCTTCAAGCGCAGCATCGGCATGTATTGCACCGATTAATATACAACGCTGTGCATTATGGCATGGGGCGCACCTTCGGAGTTTTTGATGCACAAGAACAATTGCTTGCAGTGAATTTTTTCCTTTCTTCCAAAACAAGAATGGTGAACTTGTTACCTGCCTCCAACGAATCGGGCAGACAACAACATGCGATGCCATTTCTGCTCGATTATATGATACAGAGTTTTGCCGGCACCGAAAAGAAACTCGATTTTGAAGGCTCTCAAATTGATGGCGTGGCAAGGTTTTACAAATCGTTTGGCGCTACAGAGCAAAACTATTGGCATGTGAAAAGAAATACCTTACCCTGGTATGCAAGATTATTGAAACGATAAATATTGCCTTTCTTTTTGAAACTTTTTAAGTGATACCAACACCATGTATGATATTGCGGGAAAAACAATTGCCGCATCAGGAGCACCCGTCAGCAAGCATCCTCATTCCAACAAAAAAATTCTTTCTATTTTGAACCACAAATTTTCACCTGCTTTCCATGCCCCTCTTTGCCGACATCATTGTGCCGCTTGCCCTACCGGGAACCTTCACCTATCGGGTTCCTGAAGTGTTGGAAGTAAAAGCGGAAGTGGGCAAAAGAGCAGTAGTGCAGTTTGGCACTCAAAGGCTTTACAGCGGCATCATTACCCGCCTTAAAAACGAAACGGAATACGCCAACCCCAAGGCTTTAAATGATATTATTGACAATGAGCCGGTATTGCACCCGCTGCATTTGAAATTCTGGAAATGGATGTGCGAATACTACCTCTGTCATCCGGGCGAAGTGATGCACGCGGCATTGCCCACAGGCTTGAAGTTCGACAGCGAAACCAACTTCATCATTGCCGATGCCACGCCCGAAAAACTTTCGCTGCTCAACGACCGCGAACAGATTGTTGCCGAAGCATTGCAACACAAAAGCCTTTCGCTGAAAGAAATTCAAAAGTTGCTAGGCATCAAAACCGTGTATCCGATTATTAAAAAACTGTTGCAGGAAAATATCATTGCCGGTGATGAATCGCTCAAAAATCAATTCACCAAAAAAACCGAACGCTTCTACAAATTATCGCCCCGCCTTTCGGAAGAAGAATGGAACGAAATAGAAGTGAATTTCGACAAACGCGCACAAAAGCAGTTAGATATTCTGCACGAATTTATTCATGCTTCCGACATGCAGCCTTTGCTTTCGCGAAAAGAAATTTTAGAAAAATTTCCCGGCTCATCGGCTTCGCTGAAAAAACTGATTGAGAAAGCACTCATTGAGGAACTGGAAGTGGAAAGCGACCGCGTGCAGGATAAGGCAGCCGATGCTTTCAAAACTTTTTCGCTTTCGGAAGAACAGGAAAATGCCTTGCAGGAAATTCGCGGACACTTTGAAGAAAAAGACGTGGTATTGCTGCATGGTATTACTTCGAGCGGAAAAACGCACGTATACATTCGCCTCATAGAAGCGGCTATTGCCAAAGGCAAACAGGCTTTGTTTCTGCTGCCCGAAATTGCGCTGACCGGTCAGGTGATTCGCAGATTGCGAACTTATTTCGGCAGCGATATAGGAGTGTATCATTCCAAATTCAGCAACAACGAGCGCGTGGAAATTTGGAACAAAGTGCTAAAGCAGCAATACAAAGTGGTGTTGGGTGTGCGCTCTTCCATTTTTTTGCCGTTTCAAAATCTGGGACTCATCATTGTTGACGAAGAGCACGATAATTCATACAAACAATACGACCCTGCTCCGCGCTACCATGCCCGCGATGCGGCTGTGGTATTGGCGCAAATGAGTGGCGCGAAGGTGTTGTTGGGAACAGCCACTCCTTCGTTTGAAAGCTATACCAACGCGCAGGAAGGCAAATACGGATTGGTGGAATTGCGCTCGCGTTTTGGTGGCGCAAATTTGCCGCAAATGCTCGTGGTGGATATGAAGGAAGAGCGCAGAAAGAAGAAACTTGCGCATCAGCATTTCAGCAATTTACTGCTGAATGAAATGACTCGTCTGTTGGACAACGAAGAGCAAACCATACTGTTTCAAAACCGCAGAGGCTATGCGCCTTACATTATGTGCAGCGCTTGCAGTTGGATTCCGAAATGCAGAAATTGCGATGTGAGCATGACTTATCACAAAGCGTTCGACAAACTGAAATGCCACTACTGCGGCTACACCGAGCGTAACCGCGAGAAATGCGACAGTTGCGGCTCGCACGATTTGAAGGTGCAGGGCATCGGCACCGAAAAAATTGAAGACGAAATCGCGCTGCTGTTTCCGAAAGCGAATGTGGGCAGGCTCGACTGGGATGCGGCTCGGGGCAAAGACGGGCACACTCAAATCATACAAAAATTTGAAGAAGGCGAAACCGATATTCTGGTAGGCACGCAAATGGTCACCAAAGGATTGGATTTCGACCGGGTGAAATTGGTGGGTATCATCAATGTGGACCAGATGTTGGGCTTCCCCGATTTCAGAGCATCGGAGCGCACCTATCAATTGATTGAACAGGTAAGCGGACGCGCGGGCAGAAAAGCCGAGCGTGGCAAAGTAATTTTGCAAACTTCGCGTCCCGACCATCCGGTGGTGTATTTCGCCACACAACATACTTACAAAGATTTTTATGCTTACGAAATGCCCATCAGAAAAC
>CAZFFP010000131.1:0-5248 GCA_964518215.1 uncultured Chitinophagaceae bacterium | reverse complement strand
TTAAAACGATTCATTAAGCTGAAACCCAATCAGGTGAATGTGTTGTTTACCGAATTTGATATTGAATTGCTGCCATCGGGCAACTATGAAGTAGCTATAGAAATCAGAGACCGAAACAATGAATTACTTGCCGTTAGAAAAACTTTTTTTCAGCGCAGCAATACCATTAAAGAAATTTCTTCAGAACAGTTTGCTTCTATTCAAACAGACAATTCGTTTGTAGCCGATTTTACTATGGACGAAATGCGCTATCAACTGCGCACCATTATTCCTATTTCCAACAGTAATGAAATGAAAACCATCAAAGCCATGATTCGCGAAGGCGAGTTGCAGTTGATGAAACAATACTACCTGAATTTTTGGCTGCAACGAAATCCTATAGATGCGCGTGGCGCCTGGGAACGGCACCAACAAATGATAACGGAAGTGAACGATATGTTTAGAAACTGTGAGGGCAGAAATACTTTTGGTTTTGAAACCGACCGTGGCAGAGTGTATATAGAATATGGCAAACCCAATCAGGTGCAAACCCGCAATTGGGAACCTTCTAATTTTCCTTATGAAGTATGGCACTATTATACTACCGAAAAAACCAATCAAACCAATGTTCGGTTTGTTTTCGTAAATAAAGAAATCGGCTGCGATAATTTTAAATTGGTGCATTCTACTGCTTTAGGCGAAATTTATAACAATCAATGGCCCACCCTTGTAGATAGAAGAGCACTCAATAATAGTCCTTTTGAGTTTTACGATATGAATCAGGCGCGACCCTATGATGTTACGCCTGGACAACGCATGAACACCATCTATAAAGAATAACCGATTTGTTGTTTTATTACATTTTCCGCGTCATTATTTTTCCGTTGGCTATTATGCCTTATGCGGTTTTGTATAAAGTATCCGATGGATTGTTTTTGCTTACATATCATGTTATCGGCTATCGCAAAAAATTAGTGTTCGATAATCTTTCCAATTCGTTTCCCGAAAAAACGAAAGAAGAAATTCTTGAAATCAGAAAACAGTTTTACCGCAATTTTTGCGATTTGATTGTGGAAAGCATCAAGTCGTTTCATGTTTCCGACAGCGAAATTGTGAAGCGTTGCACTTTCGATAATCGTCATGTGGTGAACCAACTTTATGAAAATCATCCTTGTGTAATAGCGCTCGCATCGCATACAGGCAATTGGGAGTTTGCCGGCATCAGCGTGGGGCTGCATGTCAAATTTTTTCCGGTAGGCTCCTACAAACCTCTTTCGAGCAAAGGTTTTAATAAAGTAATAGAAAAAATGCGTGGCGCATACATGGATGTTATTCCATACTATAATATTGGTGAAAGGGTAAAACAATCGGTCAGCGATTTTAAAGAAGGACATACCAACAGCATGGGTAACAGAAATCGAAAACCGGTTTTCATATTTGTAGCAGACCAGGCGCCATCTAAAAAGAACTCTACATTCTGGACTACTTTTTTAAATCAGGAAACAGCCTTTTATACCAAAATTGAAGACGAATCGCGACAATATAATTTACCTGTTATTTTTTGCGAAATTCAACGAATCAGGCGCGGATATTTTAATCTTCACGTAACGCTGCTTGCCGAACACGCCTCTGAAACCGAGCCTTTTGCCATTACTTCGGAATATGCGCGTTTGTTAGATGAGTGCATCAAGAAAAATCCGGCCAACTGGCTTTGGACACACCGAAGGTGGAAAAGGAAGCGGGAAAACCCGGATGGAGTATCTTATTAAATTTTAAGTATTTGATTTCCAATGGTTCGTTGTTTTTTCTCTGAGAAAACATGGGATCATGTAATTCTCAAAAATGCAAATATGTTAGTCAAAATACGGCTAATGGCATAGTACTATCCCCACTCAAACAAGACACCCCGTCACTTATAAGTAACGGGGTGATGTGTTGGCCAAAGCGCTGCTACTAACAATTAATATCTATAATACTCAGGTTTGTATGGACCTTCTACTTGAACACCAATGTATTTAGCCTGTTCGGGAGTGAGTGTTTCAAGCTCAACGCCCAACTTGGCAAGATGCAGATAAGCAACTTTTTCATCGAGATGCTTAGGCAGGGTATAAACTTTGTTTTCGTAGTTGCCGGCATTATTCCAAAGCTCAATCTGAGCCAAAGTTTGGTTGGTGAATGAATTGGACATGACAAATGAAGGATGTCCCATGGCACAGCCCAAATTCACCAATCTTCCTTCAGCTAACACAATAATGTCTTTGCCGTCAATAGTGTATTTGTCCACCTGAGGTTTAATGATGTCTTTAGTGTTGCCATAGTTTTTGTTGAGCCAAGCCATATCAATTTCATTGTCGAAATGCCCGATATTGCAAACAATAGCATTGTGTTTCATGCTTTTGAAATGTTTCTCGGTAATGATTTTGAAATTGCCTGTAGCAGTAACAATAATGTCGGCTTCTTTCACGGCTTCATCCATCCGTTTCACTTCATATCCTTCCATGGCAGCCTGCAAAGCGCAAATGGGGTCAATTTCGGTAACAATCACACGAACAC
The DNA here is from genome assembly GCA_964518215.1 of uncultured Chitinophagaceae bacterium. Classification (GTDB taxonomy): domain Bacteria; phylum Bacteroidota; class Bacteroidia; order Chitinophagales; family CAIOSU01; genus CAYSGX01. The sequence goes on along the minus strand of CAZFFP010000131.1, from coordinate 2,716 downwards.
CGGCACTGCTCAACGAATCGGCAGAACCTTTTCCCACATCGCCATAACCGGCAACTACCGCAACTTTTCCGGCAAGCATTAAATCGGTAGCTCTGCGAATGGCATCTACCAACGATTCGCGGCAACCATATTTATTGTCGAATTTCGATTTTGTAACCGAATCGTTCACATTAATGGCAGGCATCGGAAGCGTCCCGTTTTTCATTCTGTCATATAGGCGTAACACACCGGTGGTGGTTTCTTCAGATAGCCCTTTAATGCCATCAACCAACTGAGGGTATTTGTCGAATACCATATTGGTCAGGTCGCCTCCATCATCTAAAATCATATTCAGGGGCTGTCCGCCTTCAAAAGCATATAAAGTCTGCTCAATGCACCAGTCGAATTCCTGTTCGTTCATGCCTTTCCAGGCATAGACCGGAATATCTGCGGCAGCTATTGCCGCTGCGGCATGGTCTTGAGTAGAAAAAATATTGCAGGAAGACCATGATACTTCCGCGCCCAATTCTTTCAGTGTTTCAATTAAAACGGCAGTTTGAATGGTCATGTGAAGACAACCGGCAATGCGAGCGCCTTTCAAAGGTTGTTCGCTGCGATATTCTTCTCTGATAGACATCAAGCCGGGCATTTCGGCTTCCGCCAGTTTAATTTCTTTTCTGCCCCATTCGGCAAGTGTGATGTCTTTTACTTTGTAAGCGAGTTTTTGTGCTGTTTCAGGCATATTATTTTGTTTTTTGTTTGAATCTCTAACAACACAAAGATACTTATTGTTTTTAAGAGTCATTTATGGCTCTATTCAATTTGCATTTATTATTTTTTTTCGAATCGCAGGAAACGGATGGTGTTGTTTTAATCTTTAAAAGATCTTTTCATCAATTCCTCTTCCGTAAAAAATACAGGCAGCACATTGGGATCTATATTACGGTTGTTCTCGTGTTCGAGCAGCAATTGAGCGGCTTCGTTAAATTTAGTTTGAAATGCCGCTAAAGTGTATTCGCCAAACACGGTATGCCCGCCTTCATAACACTGCACCTGATATTCTTCATAAGTCGTGATGTAGCCGCAATAAGCATTGGTGTATGAGCAAAGAATTAATTCGGTTACACCTTTTTTTTCCAATACTTTCATGAGCGATGCTTTCAATCGCCAGCCCGCTACGGTTGTGATTTCTCCCGGAATGCCAATCAATGCTATTTGCCCGATGGTAACAATATGCAAAGGCAATGTTTGAGGAGTCCAGGGTTTATGGTCGAGACTGCCGTTGCGGTGAAATTTTTTGAATGCTCCCAATGATGGGTCAGCCCAGCCGGGCAAGATGATGTTTTTAATGTCTGAAGTTCCGAGTAATCGTCTTTCGGCAGTTTCTGCAAGAATATCTTTTTTTCCCTGCACTTTGTATTTGTGGAATATTTTTTCGCGATACACTTCCGATTTTGAAAGTCGCGCTTTTATAAGTTCAATTCTTTTAACACTACGGGCAACTAAAGAAGCAGCGGCTTCCAAAACTGAATTCATGCCCGGACCTTCTTTGGTGCCTTTGAAAAAAGCCACGCCATGACACGAAGGGCCTGTTTCGGCATCGGTATTTCCATTGGCATATTCAGGCGCGGCTTTTACGGTGCCGAAATTGGCGTGTGTCAATACATAATCTATATCACTGGAAATCTTTTCCGAATCGGGCAACAAGGCAAGTTCTTTGGCTTTTTCAAATTGCAGATTGCCATTGTAACGGGCGCTTTCGTAGTCGTCTTCAAACTTGCCTCGGGTCCAGTTTTTCTTTTTGTCCCAAACATAATTGGGCGAAATATCGCCACAGGCTTTTTGGGCAAACACTCCTATATATGAAGGGTTATAGTGCTTAAAATACTCTTCCATAAAAGCGGAAGCATAACCTTTATTGTCTGAGCAGACTTTCTTTTTATCATTATGCACGCTGGTGGTATGCACACCAAACCAGTTGATGCTTCCTAAAGGTTTATTTTCAGTATTAAAAAAATTGAGCAGGTGCATTTCTGTATCCACAGCAAGATGAGCTGTGTCTTCAGTAACCGGGCTTACATCTGGGTTTTGATTCCATGCTTTCACCGAACGATTGATGGCTAACTCGCGGTTAGGTTCAAATTTACCTTTTGACAAAGTCATGTTTCCGGGCTGCATATTTTGAGCCGCTTCTACAATCGCGTCTGTAATACCATCTACATAGGTGCTATATACTTCAGGCACAAAACCCGGTATGCTCATGTTATAAAGCCCGTAGTGCGAATAGCCGCCCGGTGCGCTATGTGTGTGCTGTGCGGTAAGAAAAACGGTTTCGGGAGTAAACCCCAAATCTTCATGAAACCGTTGTAATTTTTTCAACACACCTCTTTTAATTGAGACAGAAATGAAACAAATTTCTGCATTCACAAAAGCAATTTTTTTGCCGCTTTCTTTATGCTGAATCACAAATGCACGAGCATGAATAGGCGTTTCAACCGCTTCTACTTTATGCCACCACATGCCGTAGCCCATCATGCCTACGCCTTTTTTATATATGGTGATGTCTTTTTTTGATGTTCCGATGAGATACATTTTCTGCAATTTAATTTGAATGAAAGAATGTATGATTGTAAAAATAGCATCTATCGCTCGTTAATATATTAACTAATCAGTTGTTTTTTAAGTAAGGAATAAAAAATCACCTGTAACTTTACGTTTGTTCAATATTGTAGTAGAT
>CAZFFP010000130.1:0-5293 GCA_964518215.1 uncultured Chitinophagaceae bacterium | reverse complement strand
CTATTCCAATCCTTTCGACATTACCGCGCGCACTTATTATGGCGATGATGTGTGGCAATTGATGAAAGATAAAGTGGGCGCAGTTTCCAAGCCGGGCGATTATGAATATCAAAGCGGAGCAACGCAATGGCTCGGAATGGTTGTGAGCAAAGCCACCGGAAAAAGTCTTTCAGCGTATGCTTCAGAAAAACTTTGGCAACCTTTGGGCGCACAATACACTGCCCAATGGCATCTCGACAGCCAAGACGGCAACGAACTGGCATTTTGTTGTTTCAATTCCAACGTGCGCGATTTTGCTCGTTTTGGTTTGCTCCTATTACATCAGGGAAATTTCAACGACAAACAAATTTTAGACAGCGCATTTGTGGCAATGGCAACTCAGCCTTTTGTAGTGCCTTACTATGGTCATAGCTTTTGGATTGACGATAGTTTCGGCACTCAAGTGTTTTATCAGAGAGGCATTTTAGGCCAATACATAATTGTAATCCCCGAAAAAGAATTAGTAATTGTTCGCCTGGGTCATTTAAAAGGCGAAGTGGACGGTAATCATCCGGTGAATTTTAAAACGATTTTGAGAGAAATACTTGCGGTGTATTCGTGAAAATTGTCTATTTGTCTGAATCGCGGATTACACAGATTTTAAAAAGGAATAAGGCTCAACAAATAATCAGCGGAATCTTTTAATCTTATTAATCCGCGATTCTGACAAAAAATATTTTAATCATGAAAACAGAATTAAAACACAAAGACATCTCCGAAAAAATTATAGGTGCAGCGCTTGAAGTGCATAAGTTTTTGGGAAATGGTTTTCAGGAACTGATTTATCAAAGAGCATTGGCTTATGAGATGTCGCAAGTTGGGCTGGAATTTACCAGAGAAATAGAGCAGGATATTTATTACAAAGAATTAAAAGAGCCTATCGGAACCAGACGAGCAGATTTTGTAGTAGAGGGAAAAGTATTAGTTGAATTAAAAGCCACCATTCAATTAGAAGATGTGCATTTGGCACAAGCGCTCAATTATCTGAAAGCATATCATTTGGTAGTTGGACTGCTTATCAATTTCGGCTCAAAAAGTTTGACTTTTAAACGCTTGGTGTTAAACCGGTGATTTTAAATGATAAAGCACTGGCTATTGAAAGCGGGGTGTTTTGTTCCTGTGGCGCAGTAATTTTTCGCCTGTTATCCGCACTTTTATAAAATGGTTTTGAAAGCGTTGGTTATAATTTGCGACCATGTTGGCCAATGCCTATTTAATTTTTGGTCAACCTATTTTTTAGGACGAAACATATTTCCCCAATAAAAATTACGCAGCATTTTTCAGAGGCGTAGCATCTTTTTTAATTCCATACACTACTATAAGCGTAATGCTCATAAAGAATAAACTCCCGGTTTTATCCACCTCTATCATATCGTTAAATGTAAGATTGACATAAGCAGTGATAAGGCTGAGCATGGCAGCCATAATAATGTTTCGGTATGCGCTGTTGGTTTGCCGGTGATAATAAAATTCTCCGGCTAAAAAAATCATCAAGGTGAGCCAGAGGAAAAATACAATTCCGATAATTCCCTGCTCTACCAATATGAGCAAAAAGTAATTGTGAACGGTAGATCGCTCTTCGTTATCGCTCAGATAAGTTTCGAAAGATGATACGGTGAATTTTTGATAGTAGGGATAAAAGTTTCCGGGTCCGTGTCCTATCCAAGGTTTGTGTTCAAACATGTAAAATGCTGCAATCCATCGGTAAAGCCTTTCCATGCTTGAAGCGTCCTGCATTTTTATGGTGGCTTCTAAGAGGTCGCCAAAATCATCGTGGGTGATGGTTTTTTCATATTCAGGAGCCAAACGCAGGTAACGATTTTCTTGAACAAAATAGGCAAGTAAGCCTGCCGCCACAATAAGTGCGGCTGCTATTGCCCACCGCAACATATTAAACCGGATAATAAAATATGCTAATGCCGCCACTGCCAATGCAACATAACACATACGAGTGAAGGAATAGTAAATGGCAATGAGAAAAATTATATTGCCTGCATAGGTAAGCCATCGCTTCCACCAGTTGTCTTTATACCAGGTGCTTGCCAGCCAGATGAACGGATAAAAAGAAGTGAGCATGGCACCATAGTTCACATGATTGCGAAAAAAAGGAGTCATGGTTTTATTCACATACTCAAAGTCGAAATCTATTAATGCGAAACGAATCAAGGTTTGAACAGCCGTAAACAACAGCGGTATATACATAAACCAAAAAAACTTTCTGACAGCCGATGTTTCTTTCAGCACTAATGCTGTAAGCAACACAAACACTATGATATACCACGTTTTCGAAAGGAAAAACTTAAATGAAACAATAAAGCTTTCTCCATGCAGCGCGGAGAAAAATATCCAGCCATAATGAAGAAACAATGCTATTATGATTGGATTCAGAAAAAATGAAACCTCCAGAATTTTTGGATTTTTCAGCGCGTAGAGTATATACACAAACATTAGCACCAACATTACCGGCTCTGAAGGCAAGTCTGTTCCGAAGGTGCCAAACTCTACTTCTACCGACAATGGCAGCAAAAACATCAACAGAAAAAATATCTGACGGAAATCTGTATAGGCTACAAATCCGAAAAGAAGTACAAAAGGCACCAGTAACAACGCATAAGCTTCCCAGTATAAACCCGAGAAAACAGCAGCAAGGCTGATAATGCCGAAACCCCAAAAAATGGTTTTATCAAAATATGCAGCAGCCTGCTTAATCATGTTTCAGTTCTTGCCTGATTTCATTTACTCTTTCAGCTATTAATGCGCCTGCCATTCCAAGAAATGCCGAAACCAAAAAAGCACTCAGACAAATCAGCCAACGCACGGGGCGTTTCTTTTTTTCGGCAGGATAGGCGCTTTCCACTATAAATACTGTAGAAAAATCATCGTGCAACGTTGCGGTGTATTGGTCATAGATGGTTTGAATCTGGTTCAGATCTTTAATAGAATTATATTGTTTGCGAAGCAAAATTTTAAACAACTCCACAGCATTGGGGTCGTTACCTGTAACTAAAATTATTTGCCCGTCCGGACTTTCTAATTCGGTAATTTGATATTTCACTCTTAAGCCGGCAAGACTATCTGCGAAAACTTTCACTTCCTTTTGTCTTCCTTCTAACTGCACTCTGTAAATAGAAAGAATATTAAGTTTGTTTTTCAGAATCATGTCTTTGTTAAACTTATCAATCAGATACACAATGGCATCGGTCATGTCGGAAGCTACAAAGCGGTCTCTGTCTTCAATGGTAACTTCGAGCGCGCCTAATTCATTTTTAATAGCGCGGTAATTGCTTAAAAATTCCTTTCGGGTTTTCCAAACCCACAACTTATCTGTGGTGTCTATTTCATAATGTTCCTGAAGTTTGAAATTTTCAATCATGTAGTCTATTACCGGATTGGAATAGGCAATAGCCAACATACGGTTCACATCATTTTTACTTCCGAAATAATCGAGATAAATATCAGATCCTTTATCATTGAAAAGCATTTGCCTGTCGGTTAGCGCAGGGTTGGAAGGGTAGAATACCGCTTTCGATTCATAATAGTTGGGCAACATCAACGAAACCACTACGGCAGTAATAGTTGAAATTGCAACAAAAACGAGAATAGGTTTTTTCCATCTTAAATAAACTTTCGTCAGGTCAATGAGACTAAGGGGTTGATTCATGGGCTGATTTATAATTTGCGGGCAAAATTAGACAAATAAACGCATCAATGTTGCTTATCGTATCGGTGCATCTATATAAATAGAAGCATGAGTAAATAATCAATCAATCTATATCAGCCATTACCGGCTTTGCATCGGGATTGTTTCTGAAGAGCAAAAAGGCTTTTATGAAATCATCGAGTTTGCCGTCTAAAACATCCTGAGCCTGAGAAGTTTCGCAGCCTGTGCGCACATCTTTCACTAATTTGTAAGGATGCAGAACATACGAACGAATCTGAGAACCCCATTCTATCTTCATTTTGTTGCCTTCAACTTTATCGCGCTCTTCATTGCGTTTGCGTAGTTCGGCTTCATACAGTTTCGATTTCAACATTTGTAAAGCTTTTTCGCGGTTTTGTGCCTGCGAACGGGTTTCCTGACATTCAATTACAATGCCTGAAGGAATGTGTTTTACGCGCACTGCGGTTTCTACTTTGTTTACATTTTGTCCGCCCGCACCTTGCGCCCGATAAGTGTCCCATTCCATTTCAGAAGGGCTTACCGTTATTTCAATAGTATCGTCAACAATAGGATATACAAATACAGAGGCGAATGAAGTATGTCTGCGGGCATTACTGTCGAAAGGAGAAATACGCACCAGGCGATGCACACCGTTTTCGCCCATCAGATAACCATAGGCAAACTCTCCGTCTATTTCGAGCGTAACAGATTTGATACCTGCCACATCGCCATCTACACGGTCCAACTCTTTTACTTTGAACTTGGAAGATTCGCCCCACATGCGATACATGCGCTCGAGCATCGAAGCCCAATCACAACTTTCGGTGCCGCCTGCTCCGGCATTGATTTCTACAATGGCTCCGAGGGTGTCTTCGGGTTTGTTGAGTGTTGATTTAAATTCGAGGATGTCAATTTTTTTCAGTGCATCCTGATAGGCAACTTCCACTTCTGCTTCGGTAGCATCGCCTGCTTTTTGAAAATCGAACAATACTTCGGCATCATCAATAGCAGATTTGGCTGCTAAATAACTGTTGACCCATTCTTTATTGATTTTTATTTCTTTAAGAAGGGCTTCAGCCCTTTTAGGGTCGTTCCAAAAATCGGGTTGAAGGGTAAATTTTTCTTTTTCGGCTATAAAATTTTCTTTGAAATCAACGTCAAAGAAACCTCCTCAGAGCAGCCAAACGGCTCTTTGTATCTTTTAATTGCTCAATAGTCATGAGTGATTTTTTTTGGTAAAGATAAGCAGATAGTTGAAGTAGTATTTTTTATATCGCTACCTGATTAAAGTAACATTTCCTTTTTTCTCTACTTCAATGTTGTTCATGTCTTTGGCTTTGATAAAATAAACAAAGGTGGCGGTGTTTTGCAGTTTGCCTTTGTGAGTGCCATCCCATCCTTTAAATAGATTATTCAGCTCGTTAGGGTCGTTGGAATGATATACCTGCTCGCCCCAGCGATTGAAAATTCTGATTTCATACTCCACAATATTTCTACCATAAACAGTGAAATAATCGTTTTCGCCGTCATTGTTGGGCGTAAATGCCTGAGGCACCTGAATGATGCGGGCACAATCAATAGTTTGCACATCAA
>CAZFFP010000129.1:0-5295 GCA_964518215.1 uncultured Chitinophagaceae bacterium | reverse complement strand
AGTGGAAAAACAATGATTGGCAAAACTGAATGATACTTGTATTTTTAAAGCCAAATTAAAGCCGTTGTGGTGTATATCAACGAATGTCCTAGAGATGCTATGCAGGGAATCGTGGAATTTATTCCTACGGAAATGAAAGTGATGTATATCAATGCCTTGCTAAAGGTAGGCTTCGATACACTCGACATGGGCAGTTTTGTGTCGCCCAAGTGGGTGCCGCAAATGGCAGATACTATCGAAGTGCTTCGCAAAATTGATATCAGCGGAAGTAAATCGAAGCTCTCGGTTATTGTTGCCAACATGAGAGGTGCGGAAGCAGCCGTAAAGTTCGATAGTATTACTTATCTGGGCTTCCCATTTTCTATTTCTGAAACTTTTCAGCAGCGTAATACTAATGCCGGTATTGATAAGGCTTATGAAGATGTGCAACGCATGATGGCACTTTGCCGCTTGAACAATAAACAATTTATTGCCTATCTCTCTATGGCATTCGGAAATCCTTATGGCGATGACTGGAATGTGGAAGTGGCAGAATACTGGATTGAAAAACTGAAAGCTGCCGGAGTAACTTATGTAATGCTTTCAGACACCATTGGAGTAGCCGATGAACCTACCATTGAATATTTTTTTAAAAATATTACTGCTGCTTTTCCCGATATAGATTTCGGAGCGCATTTTCATACAACAGCTTCCGCCTGGAAACGAAAAATTGAACCGGCATTTCTAAACGGCTGTCGCAGATTCGATGGAGCCATTAAGGGTTATGGCGGTTGCCCTATGGCAAAAGACGAACTCACCGGCAATATGCCCACCGAAAATCTGATTCAGTATTTTTCCGATAAAAACGAACCCACTGGCATTGATGCTGAAGCTTTTGCGTATGCCATGAAACTTTCTTCCGAAATTTTTCCGCAGCCTATTAATATTGACCATTATAACCCTGAGCAAGATTAAAAAATATTTATACCTTTGCGCCACTATGAAGTCCTTCAGTTCCACACCCACCATCTAACATCTTTGACCGCAGGCGGTTGACCATTGTTTTTCTATTCGTTTTCTTTTCATTTACTCTTTTTTAATTCATTTATATGTATCGTTATTATTATGCTGCTGTGGAGCAGTGGAAGAAGTTTCTTAAATATTTTATGATTGCCGTAAAAGGCGAAGAACAGGAATTCACTACCGGAAGTATCAACAAGGCAATATTTCTGTTGGCAATTCCCATGATGCTCGAAATGGCGCTCGAATCGCTGTTTGCAGTAGTGGATATTTTTTTCGTTGGAAAAATCGGTATGGATGCCATTGCCACCGTAGGACTTACCGAATCGGTAATGGCAATTATTTATTCTGTAGCTATTGGTTTAAGCATGGCGGTAACGGCTATGGTAGCCCGAAGAATAGGCGAAAAAAATCCTGAAGCTGCCGCAGTGGCAACAGGTCAGGCAATAATTATTTCGTTGATAGTTTCATTGGCTATCAGTATTGTCGGAATATTTTATTCTGAAGAAATTCTGATTTCGTTAGGCGCATCTGCAAGTGTTGTGGAAACAGGAACGGGCTACACCAGAATTATGCTTACCGGCAATGCTACCATTATTTTCATTTTTCTGTTGAATGCCGTTTTTCGCGGAGCAGGGAATGCCTCTTTGGCTATGCGTACGCTTTGGCTTTCTAACGGATTGAATATTATTCTTGACCCATTGTTCATTTTCGGAATAGGACCATTTCCCGAAATGGGGGTTAAGGGTGCAGCGGTTGCTACTACCATAGGCAGAGGCATTGGCGTTTTGTTTCAGTTATATCATCTTTTCGGAGGAAATGCTATTGTGAAATTAGCATGGAGGCACTTGCATCTGAATCTCGGAATCATCAAAAAAATTATTGAAATATCTGTGGGCGGCATCGGTCAGTTTTTGATTGAATCGGCAAGCTGGATTTTTTTGGTTCGTATTCTTTCCATTTTTGGAAGCGAAGCAGTGGCGGGCTTTACCATAGCTATAAGAATGGTGGTATTCACTATTATGCCTTTATTCGGAATATCCAATGCCGCAGCAACATTAGTAGGACAAAATCTGGGAGCCAATCAGCCCGAAAGAGCAGAACAGTCGGTTTGGAGAACCGCCAATTTTACAGCGGTGTTTCTCGCAATAATTGCAGTAGTGTTTTTTACATGGGCAAGCGATATTATTAAACTGTTTGCAAAAGAACCTGAAGTGATAGCTTATGGAATTCACGCTTTGAAAATCATGTGTTTGGGATATGTGTTTTTCGGTTTCGGAATGATTATGAGCCAATCGTTGAATGGAGCAGGAGATACCAAAACACCGACATTCATTAATCTGGTTTGTTTTTGGATGTTGCAATTGCCGATTGCTTATTTCCTTGCAGTAAATCAAGGTTTGGGACCCGAAGGTGTATTTATTTCTGTAGCGATTAGTTTCGCATTACATGCAATAGCCAGTGTGTATTTTTTTCGTTTGGGAAAATGGAAAGTGGTGAAAGTGTAATAGAATAATTAATTGCTTTTTTCGGGAGTCATCAACACAAATTCGGGAATAACGGCTTCGAACAGTTTGCCGTCAGCCGTGCGCTGCATCGTGTAGGTGCCGCGCATGGTTCCCACTTCCGAGCGCAAATTGCAACCGGAAACATATTGATGATATTGGCCGGGTTCGATAACGGGTTGTTTGCCCACAACGCCTTCGCCTTCTACTTCTTTAAATTCGCCCACCGAATCGAAGATGTGCCAATGTCTGCGCATCAATTGAATGGTATATTCACTCTCGTTTTCGATAGTGATGCGATAGGCAAATACATATTGACTTGCCATGGGGTCGGAGTGCTCTCTGTGATAGAAAGTTTCAATCGTGATTTTGATGCCGTGGGTTACTTCGCTTATCATACTGCTTTATACGGAAGAAACAAGTAAAATGTTTTTAGGTTTAAAAAATTGGTCATAATTGTGTAATAAATTGTCAATGTTAGGCACTATAAGTGAGTGTTCAAAACAAATAATGGGTGAGTTTTCTACAATTGTTAACTATTGAGGCATTTTCCTGAAAAAAGGAATCATTTTCCTTTGTCTATTTCCAACTTGTTCATGCGCCCTCACCAATCAATCTCCCGTGTTCGATGTCATTACCAAAGGAACCAAAGTTTCGATTGGTGTGGCTGAGTATTTCAGGAAGTTGAAATTTATTTTTTTCAATAAGGAACAAGGAAACTGTATCAAAAGTCTTATAAACTTTGAAAATGTCATGCTGAACTTGTCGAAGAATATTTGTTTTCAAGGCATTTATGGTTTGATAAGCTCACTATGACAGACTTTTGAAACAGCCTCTTTTTAAATGCGAAGACCGAAAGTTTGTAATGGCTATTGTTTTTTCAGCAACTCCATTTCTGTCTGCAATTGTTGAATAATTTCCTTTAATTCATGAATCATAGTTTGTTGTTCCTGAACCGATTTTACCAAAGGCATAATAAAATCGCCATATCTTAAAGAATAAGTTTCATTGTCGCTTTTAGGAACATCAATGCCGGGAAAGTCGAAGCCACTTTCTTTTGCAGCTTGGTGTACTTCCTGAGCTATGAAGCCGATGGTTTTCATTTGTTCAATTTCGCTATGGTCTATTTTTTTAACCAAACTATCGGGCGTGCCCCATATTTTATGTAGTTCGGTAGGGCGTTGATAGTAAGTTACCGGTCTGAGTTTCATAATAAAATCCAATCCACTCACATCTTCTTGCACATTCACTTTGAATCGAGCGTCTGAATAAGCAGTGATACTCGATACTTGTGCTCTTATTTGGTTAATAGCAGTATTTCCCAATGAAATTCTATTTGGACTTGATGGGGCTGCATATCCTATCGAAATTGAATTAACTACAGAAAATATTGATACAGAAATATCTGAGCCAATAAAAGTAGACTGTTGAAGATTGGAGCCAGAACTACCAACGCAATTAAATCCGATAGCAACATTGTCCGCAGAATTAATGTCGGCTTGAAACATAGCTGACGCACCGATAGCCACATTATTATTAGAGCCCCCAAACGATAGTGCATTGTAGCCTATAGCTACGTTATTATCTCCTCCTCCGTCACCTATAGCATTGGATCCTATTGCTGTATTAAAATTTCCGGAGCCGAAAGTTAAGGCACCTGCCCCGATAGCTACATTTTCTCCTCCAGATACGTTTTCCATCATGGCAAAACCACCAATAGCAATATTGTTTACAAAAGATGACGGGCTTACTGCTGTCCCCCTTAAAGCATGAAAACCAATGGCTATATTATTATAATTACCATTTGAATTAAAATCATGTTCATAAAGCGCTTCATATCCAATAGCAATATTGCCACTTCCCTTAGTGTTTTTGAGTAATGCACCCGACCCAATAGCAATATTTGCAGAAGCTTCTGTAGAAAGCAACGCTGCTTGATACCCGATAGCAACATTCCAGGTACCGTCTTGATTGGAGAACATCGCTTGTCTTCCCAATGCAGTATTATAGTAGCCATTGACATTTTCTGCCAATGCCTCTTCACCAACCGCCACATTTCCTTCTCCAAATTCGTTGTTAAACAACGATGCTGAGCCGATTGCAGTATTAAAACTTCCAAAAGAGTTTTTATGTAATGCCTTAGCACCTATGGCAGTATTATATCTTCCTTCATTATTGGAAGCATTTAAGCTTCCTCTTAATGCCTCATATCCAACTGCAGTATTAAATGTTTCGAGTGTTGAATTGCTGTTATATGCAAATTGCATGGCATTATGCCCAATAGCAGTGCTGCCGGTATTTGCTACATTGGTATTCAAAGCATTTTTACCAATAGCTACATTATCAATACCTGTAGTATTTGAGGCAAGAGCATTAGCTCCAAAGCTCAGGTTTTCCGAAGCAATTATACCAGAAGTGGTATTATTAATTTTAAAAACCAATGGTTGGTTATCGGTAGTTCCGATAAAGTTGGTTGTGGGGTTAGTTCCTGCATTACCCGTCAGGCTCCAACCCGGATTAATAGCTCCGTCCAAATCAACAGTATTTCCATTGCTTATGGTCAATTCTGTTCCGCTAATCGAAAGTGTTTGATTGTCGGTATTCGCAAATCCACTCAAGTTCACACTATTGCCGCTGCTAATTGCAAGCGTGTTTCCGGTAAGAGAAAGATTTTGCAATTCGTTGGTAGGGTCGCTATCAGCATCGTTTACATTAATAGTAATGGTGTTTCCTCCGGAAATAGAAATATCATTTCCTGAAACAGATAAGGTTTGATTGTCGGTATTCACTC
>CAZFFP010000128.1:0-5374 GCA_964518215.1 uncultured Chitinophagaceae bacterium | reverse complement strand
CACCCTGCAAGCCTCCTACAAAACTGTTGTAGTATAAATACTGGTAAGGATGACTGTTGACATACCAACCCACCGAAAACAACGACAACACCACAAAAGCGCCTGCAACCGTATATTTCAAAGCAGGCTTGGCAAAATTCCTGAACAACATTTCCCAACCCAAAGCGGCAATGATAACGAGGGAGGGGTAGGCGAATGTAGTATGGCGCCATTCACCAAACACATTTGCTTCTGTGTAGATGATGTAGAAAATGGGAAATACTCCTGTGAACAACACAAAAAGTATTCTTCTGAAATTCCAAACGCTTCTGAATTTATAACCTAACAAACAGGCAAATAAGAAACCCGAAAGAAAAATATATGGAGTAGTAATGAGAATATATTTCGGCACATAATACCAGGGAAGTTCAGAAGAAAACACCTGACCGCCTTCAAAAATCTGCCTCAGATTTACCTGTAGCTGACCTAATTTTTCCAAGGCTTCAAATGGATGCTCCAAAGGATTCAGCAAGGCAAAGGGCCAGAAAACAACTCCGCCAAAGTATGCGATTAACACAACTATTATGGCGGGAACAGCATAGGTTTTAATTTTTTCAAAAAGGTTATTGAGAACATTACTGAAACCCTCACGGGAAATAATTTCAATCAGCAGCCACAAACCAAAATATGCAATCAGCAACATGCCTCCGAAGCGAATGGCTATGGAAGAAGCAATAGCGACACCGAGCAAAACAATGTTTTTCCAACCGGGTTTTGGTAAACTATCGAAATAGCGAGTCATTGCCCAAATTGAAAAAATGAAGGTGGCAGCAAATGGAATATCTTTCGGATTGTTCATACTGTGCCCGAAAAATCTTGGCGACAGAAAGATTATCCATATTGCTAACAACCCGGCTCTCCATCCTGCAATTCGCACTGCAATCAATGCGGCAAACAACATGGCTAAAAATCCCATCCATGAATTCAGTAAATGGCGGGTTCTGTATTCTTCCAACGGGCTAATCTTATTTGCGATTGCGGCAGCAAAATCAAATCCTCCGCCATAGTATTTCAATATTCCGTCTCTGTCATGAATGGCAGGCATATTCAAACAAGTAGTATCTTTTCCGAATGTCGAATAATAACTCAGAATTGCTTTTCCATATTCGTTCATATCCACTTCGTCTCCTGTAATACCAAAGTCTTTACTCAAAAACGACATTGAAAAAAATATCAGAATAGAGCTTATTAAGAATATTTTTTTTAGTTTATCTTCGTTTAGGTTCATTACAGCTGCATATTATTTGCGCATAAAGTTATAATATTTCAAGCGTCATAAATTGTTTCATTAGTAATGTTTATTCGCAGATTAATACTGTTCATTTGTGTTTGCTTTATTTGCATTTCAGTCTCGAGAGGTCAAGCAAGTTTTACTGTACCTGATACTGTTTGCGTAGGTGAATTAATCAATGCCGTAAATACTTCTCAGGGAGGTAATTCTTTTTATTGGAACTTCTGTTCAGGAGGAGTCAGTTCTAATCCTGTGGGTAGTAATTTGGGAAATCTTGGAGGAACATTAAGTAACCCGGTTAGAGTTGCTTTTGTAAAAAGCGGAAGTGAATATTTTACGTTCGCAGTGAACTATTCCAATGGAACTTTAGTCAGAAATCATCATGGCAATAGTCCTTTTAACACACCAATATCTGTGAATCTTGGAAATTTCGGAGGAATAATTCCTGCACAAGCAGAGGGTATTAAAGTTTTAGAAGAAAACGGTAATTGGTATGGATTTTTGGTTGGAAGTATCAATAATTCCCGCCTTGTGAAATTTGAATTTGGTAATTCATTATTGAATACACCTGTAGCGACTGATTTAGGAAATATCGGGGCAATGAGTTTCCCTCACGAGATTCAAATATATTTTGAGAATGGAGAGTGGTTTGGTTTTGTACCTAATGGAGGATTAGCATCGATCACAAGATTGTCGTTTGGAAATTCGCTTACCAATATTCCTACCGGTGTGAATCTTGGAAATATAGGCAATTTGACAAAATCAACCGGAATAGGATTAATAAGAGAAAATGGACTTTGGTATGGATTTGTAGTCAATACAAATTCTCATTCGCTCACTCGTTTGGATTTTGGGAATAGTTTGTTTAATACTCCTACAGGTGTGAATCTTGGGAATCCAAATGGATTGTTCAATTACCCGTTTGACATTACGTTTATTCAGGATTGCGACAGATTCTTCGGATTAGTTGCCAACCATTCAGGTAGCAATCTTTTAAGGCTTGAATTTCCACAAGGAGCAACAGGTATTGTTACAGCTTCAGCATATCCAAACTTTGCAGGGTTCAATCAAACTGAAGGTATTTCTGAAATTATAAGGGTAAATGACACATTGGTCTGTTTTACTACAAATGGTGGAAATGCTACCATGTCAATAATTGGATTTCCGAGTTGTAGTAATTCTAATCCTGTCTCATCCAATCAATTTAATCCGCCTCCTTTCTCTTATTCATCATCGGGAGTTTATGACATTACTTTGGTGGTAGATGAAGGACAGATTTTTCAAAGTAATATTTGCAGGACTATAGTTGTCATAAATGACTCTATTAGCATCAATATTGAAAGTAATTCTCCTGTTTGCATCGGGGATGAAATTTTATTATTCTCAAACGAAATAATTGGGGCTGAATATTTTTGGACAGGTCCAAATGGTTTTTCATCCAACATACAGAATCCTATAATAAGTAGCGCTGATTTAACAATGAGTGGATACTATGGATTACAAGTGTCAACCAACTCATGTAATGCTAATCCTGATAGTATTTATATTGAAATAGTAGCTTCAATTCATGACACTATCAATGCTAACATTTGTGATGGAGATACATATTTTGCAGCGGGCGCATTTCAAACTTCAAGCGGCACCTACATTGATACTTTTGTGTTGGCAGGAGGGTGTGAAAACATAGTATTTACCCAACTTAATGTTATTCAGAATCAAATTGTTCAGCACAATTATTCGCTATGTAATGGAGATAGCTTGTTTGGAGTTGTTTTCACAAATGACACTTCAATTTCTTATCAATCGCAAACTGCCAATGGTTGCGACAGTATAGTGATAATTGAAATAGAAATAGTAAATACACAATTCGCAATTGTTGATACTAATTTTTGCGAAGGAAATATAATTATTATAAATAATGTCATTTACGATTCTCCGGGAACTCATGTTGACACCCTGACTGCATCGAGTGGATGCGATAGCATTGTAACTCTTCAAATATCAATGCTGTCACCTGCCGTAAACATTATTGATACAAGTTTCTGTCCTCAAAATCCAATTTTCATTAACGGGGTTATTTATCAGAATGCCGGTGTCTTTAATGATACTCTAACCTCCATGAATGGTTGCGATAGCATTTTGACCATAAATATTGTTTCTCTTGAATCTTTAAGTTTTATTGACACAACTTTTTGTCAAGGCAGCTTTATTTTAATAAATAATTCTATTTACGAAACACAAGGTGTTTATTATGATACTTTATTGGCTTCAAATGGGTGTGATAGTATTATTGTCATTGAATTGGTTGAAAAACAATCATCCATTATAGTTATAGATACTTTCATTTGTAATGGGGAAATTATAGAATTAAACGGAAATATTTTTGATGCTCAAGGAATATATTCAGATACACTTGTTGCTGAAAATGGATGTGACAGCATAGTTACTATAAACATAAGTTTTTTTGAATCAGTTGTTTCTATAGATACCTTTTTTTGCCCTGGCAACCCCATAGCTATTAATAACATTCTTTATAATTCCGAAGGGATTTATTACGACACCTTGACGGCTTCAAATGGCTGCGACAGCATCTTAATCATAAACCTTTCAGTTTCCCCTCCTGTTTCAATGATAATTGACACCAACTTGTGCGAAGGATTTTCGATTATCCTTAACGATAAAACATACAATGTTGCCGGAACATATTATGATTCAATCAGTATGGTTAATGGTTGCGATAGTTTTTTTGTCATAAATATTAGCACCTTGGAAGCGAAATATTCATTTATAGACACTACCATTTGTCCTGATAGTTTGATAATTGTAAATGAGAGAATAATTAGAACAGCAGGTCATTATTTTGATACCCTTACTTCCTTTAATAGTTGCGACAGCATTATTACCACTATAGTTAACATAGAAAATTCACCATTCTGTTATTGCGAAAAATATTTTATTCCTAATGCTTTTTCTCCTAATGATGACGGGCAGAATGATGTTTTCAATGTATTGGGCGGCTGCTTTAAAAATTTTCACCTTCAAATTTTTGACCGTTGGGGAGAAAAAGTATTTGAAAGTTTTGATCAAGAGATTGGTTGGGATGGAACATTTAAAAATAAGCGTAAGAGTTCAGCAGTATTCGTTTATGTTTTTCATGGAATTACTCTCAACAATGTCCAGATAAAAGACAAAGGCAGTTTTGTGCTTGTACTGTAGAATGAACTTCTATTTTTTCCGCAACACAGCCGTCATTTGAAGCGCAAGAATATCTTTAGCAATGAATATTGCAAGGTCATCTATTTTATCAATGAGTTTCAACAACCATACAGGGAAGTCGGGCATATACACTTTTGAAGTTACGCCACCCGAAACAGGAAAAATCAGAAATTCGCTATGCTGATATAATTCTACTTTAAACCCTGATGTGGTTTCCAATTTATTGATGTCATTGAAAAGAAGATTAGGAATTACATTGTTTCCTGCCCACAAATTTTCGGGGTCGCAGCAATCTTCATCGGGATTGAAAACATCAACATCATAATTGTAACCTTCCGTTTTGAGCGTTTTGCATAAAAGCCTTAAAAGAAAAGACCCCCAAACATCCTGAATAATCAGCACGCCATCTTTTTTCAAAACTCTATTGGCTTCTTTTAAAAACAAAATTGGTCGCGCTAAATGATGCAATACATTACTTTCAATAATAAAGTCGAGCGATGCATCTTCATAAGGGAGTTTCATGGCATCAACCATCTTTTTATCGAGCCAGTCAAAATCTGCATAATCTGTAATTTCAAAATTGTTGCAGTTGATATACAATTTAGAAAAACCCGCACCACTTCCTATTTCAATGCCATGCGAATCAGGCTTAAGATATTCATTCATCCACTCATATCTTTTTTTCAAAAGAAAATTCAGATTGACAGGTTTCTTCGCAAAGAAATTGTCTCTTGAAGATGCCACATCTCCGGTATTGGTCATTTTAGACTCGCCTTGTGCAGGCATGAATGGCGATGAAAGCAGCAGTGTTTTTTTCATGTTTTGTAATGTTATCCTCAATACACAATTATCTCATCCTTAGTTTTTTTACCTAACCACGAGCGGATG
>CAZFFP010000127.1:0-6030 GCA_964518215.1 uncultured Chitinophagaceae bacterium | reverse complement strand
TTTGGTCGACCAATCGACAAGAAAGCAACTGATGAACGAACTATCTCTATCGAAGATATGCGCCTCATCATTAGTCACATTGTGACCCAAAACCACGAACCAGGAGCTTTGGCTGATGATATTGACCACCTTGGTTTCCGACGGGTGCGTTACTTTGGTGAAATGCTCCAACAACGGGTTCGAGTCGGTATGACTCGCATGAAGCGAAACATTCAAGACCGAATGTCGACCATCGAGGCGGAAACTAGTTTGCCAATGCAAATTATTAACCCGCGTCCACTCCAAGCTGCTATTAAAGAATTCTTTAGTACTAACCAGCTATCACAGTTTTCTCAGCAACAAAACATCCTAGCCGAAATTGAGCACTTGCGAACCCTTTCAGCTTTAGGTCCAGGTGGTCTTACTCGTGAGCGAGCGAGTTTTGAAGTACGAGACATTCACCCAAGTCACTACGGACGACTTTGTCCAATCCACACACCAGAAGGTCCAAACATTGGACTTATCTTTCGTCTCTCAATGTACTCACGAGTCAATCGCTTCGGTATTATCGAAACGCCTTACGCTAAAGTAGAGAAGGGTGTGGTAACTGATGAAATCACTTACTTTAATGCTCATGAAGAGGAGAAGTTCAACATCGCACACGCTGCAGTTGAACTTGATAGTCACGGAAAAATTAAGTCAGAGTTTGTCGAAGCGCGAAAGAAAGGTGACCCACGAACTATTCCACGTAAAGATGTGGAATATATGGACATTGCGACTAACCAACCATTCTCAGTTGCGACTTCAATGATTCCATTTTTGAATCACGACGATGCTAACCGTACCCTCATGGGTAGTAACATGCAGAAGCAGGCGACTCCTTGTATCGTACAAGAGGCGCCGCTTGTCGCGACTGGCGTAGAAGGAATGGTGGCACGTGATACTAGTCGAGTAATCTACGCTAAGGAAGCTGGTGAAGTAGTTGAATGTGATGCTTCTCATATCGCAGTAAAAACTAAAGAAGGTAAGAAGCAAGAGTACCCACTGACTACCTACCAACGAACTAACGACTTCTCAGCCTTTTATCACCGGCCAGCTGTTACTGTAGGCGATAAGGTAAAGCGAGGGGATCTACTAGCTGATACTTCATCAACAGATAATGGTCAGATTGCGGTAGGACAAAATGCCTTAGTAGCTTTCATGAGTTGGAATGGTGCTAACTACGAAGATGCGATTGTTATCTCAGAGCGATTGGTTAAGAAAAGTAAGTTCTCTACCATCCACCTTGATGAGCTTGATGTTTCAGTGCGTGATACTAAGTTAGGTCCAGAAGTGACTTCTTCAGATATTCCTAACGTTTCTGAATTAAAGCTTCGTAATCTAGACGAAAACGGTATTATCCGTATCGGTGCTGAAGTACGTCCGGGTGACATCTTGGTTGGTAAAGTAACACCAAAGGGTGAAACTCAGCTAACTCCAGAAGAACGACTACTACGTTCTATCTTCGGTGAAAAAGCCAAGGACGTTAAGGATACTTCACTAAGACTCGAAGCTGGAAAGCGTGGTCGAGTGATTGGTGTAAAGATTTTCTCACGAGAAAATGGTGACCAACTAGAAAGTGGAGTCATCAAGCGAATTCACATTACTGTTGCTCAAGTACGTAATATTTCAGTGGGTGATAAGCTTGCTGGACGTCACGGTAACAAGGGTGTTATTTCGAGAATTCTCCCAGAAGAAGACATGCCTTATACCGAGGATGGTCAACCAATTGATGTTCTACTAACACCACTTGGAGTACCTTCCCGTATGAACCTTGGTCAGATTCTTGAGCTACACCTTGGTATGGCCGCTAACACTCTTGGTTACCAAGCTATCGTCCCACCATTTGCTGGTGCCTCTGAAACTCATGTTAAGGCCGAACTCAAAGCAGCTGGTCTACCAGAAGACGGTAAGATTCAACTGCGTGATGGTTTGACTGGTGAGAAGTTTGCTCAAAAGACAGCGGTTGGATACATGTATATCCTCAAGCTACACCACATGGTGGAAGATAAAATCCACATGCGTTCAATTGGTCCGTACTCACTTATTACCCAACAGCCACTTGGCGGTAAGGCTCAAGTTGGAGGACAGCGGTTTGGAGAAATGGAAGTGTGGGCTCTTCTTGGATATGGTGCCGCTTACACACTTCGGGAAATGTTGACGATTAAGTCAGACGATATTGTCGGCCGTTCAGCAGCGTTTGACTCAATTGTTCGTGGTGAAAAGATTAGTCACCCACATACGCCAGCAGCCTTTAATGTACTGATGAACCAGCTTCGAGGACTTTCTCTTGACGTGAAGTTGACCAGAGCGGAGAAACCAAAGCGTGATTATGAATCTGCATAAATAATTATCTATGTCAAAAATACAACAATTCACCAAACACACTCCGACTCTCGCTAACATCACAGATATTAGTCTGAAGCTCGCATCACCTGACACTATTCTTGAATGGTCACACGGAGAAGTCACTAAGCCAGAAACAATTAACTACCGAACCCAACGTCCTGAAAAGCATGGTCTTTTTGATGAAAGAATTTTTGGTCCAGTTGAAGATTACGAATGTTCTTGTAAGAAGTATCGTGGTATCCGTTACAAGGGTATTGTCTGTGAAAAGTGTGGAGTAGAAGTTACCAGGGCGATTGTCCGTCGTGAACGCATGGGTCACATTGATCTTTGTATTCCAGTTTCTCACATTTGGTTCTTGCGTGGCGTACCAAGTCGAATTGCAATGATTCTCGGTATTACTGCTGCTTCTGTTGAAAAAGTAATTTACTTTGCCGGCTATATTGTCACTAAAGTAAGTGAAGAAGACCGAACTCGTCTTCTGCGTGAACTCGATACAGAATTTAAAACTAAGATGAAAGCGCTCCAGAACGAAGACGCACGGGAGGCGCTAAAGACAAGAATGGAAGAAATGAAGAAGGAGATTGAAGGCGTGGCTACAGGCGTGGTGCTTGATGAAGCTAGTTTCCACCGTTACTCAATCAAGTACAGTACTCTTTTTGAAGCGCGGATTGGTGCCGAGGCTATCTTTGATCTTTTCAAGCAAGTTAATCTTGAGGAGCTACTGAAGCGACTAGAAAAGGAACGAGAGACAGCTGGTGCGATGGAGCGAGCTAAGCTAGATAAGCGCCTTTCTTTGATTCGTGGAATGAATAATTCCGGTGTTCGTCCAGAATGGATGTTCCTGACTCGAATTCCAGTTATCCCACCAGCGATTCGTCCGATGGTGGCTCTTGAAGGTGGACGACATGCTTCTTCTGACCTAAACGATTTATATCGTCGGGTGATCAATCGAAACAATCGTTTGAAGAAATTGATTGATATCATGGCGCCGGACGTAATCTTGCGTAACGAAAAGCGTATCTTGCAAGAGGCGGTTGACGCTTTGATTGATAACTCTCTTCGTCATGGTGGTGGTGCTTATTCAGCTATGAGTCAGGCACAGCGACGACCATTGAAGTCACTTTCTGATTACCTTAAGAGTAAGCAAGGTTACTTCCGTCAAAACCTACTTGGTAAGCGAGTAGATTACTCTGGACGTTCAGTGATTGTTATTGGTCCGGAATTGGCTCTTGATCAATGTGGTCTACCAAAGCACATGGCTTTGGAACTTTTCCGACCGTTTGTGATTGCGGAACTCTTGAAGCAAGAACTAGCCTACAACATTCGTGGTGCTGGTCGTCTGATTGAGGACGGTGTGCCTGAAGTATGGGCGATTCTAGAAAATGTGATTAAGCATAAGCACGTACTTCTAAACCGTGCGCCAACATTGCACCGTCAGGGTATTCAAGCTTTCCGTCCAGTTTTGATTGAAGGTAATGCGATTCAAGTTCACCCACTAGTTTGTCGAGCGTTCAACGCTGACTTCGACGGTGACCAGATGGCGGTTCACGTACCTCTTTCTGATGAGGCGCAATTGGAAGCTCGAGAAATCATCTCAGCTAATAAGAACATTCTTAAGCCTGGTTCTGCTGAACCGGTAGTATCGGAAAAACTACTCGATATGGCCTTAGGTGCTTACTGGATGACTAAGATTATGCCTGGAGCTAAAGGAGAAGGTAAGTATTTCTCTTCACCAAACGATGCTATCAACGCTTATGACTACGGCGTGATTGACTTCCGCGCTAAAGTCCATGTACTAGCTACTGATACTGATAAGTACAAGCAATACGAAGGTAAAATATTTGAAACTACCGTTGGACGTTTGATCTTCAATAGTGTGCTTCCTTCAGACCACGACTTCATTAATGACGTCATTGTACAGCGAACATTATTCTCTGTAATTATTGATATTATTGATGCCCGTGGTCCAGAAGCGGTACCACCGATTGTCGATAAACTAAAGAAGCTTGGTCTCAAATACGCTACTTTGTCTGGTGTGACCTGGGGAATTGATGAAGTGAGTGTACCAAAGCAAAAGCCAGCGATTCTTGAAAAAGCTCGTGGTGAAGAGCGTGGTATTTTCACAGCTTACGACGAAGGACTTATCTCTCGTGATGAACGTCGACGCATGATTGTGGAAGTGTGGCACCGTGCCAAGACTGAAATTGAGCGAGTGCTACCAGAGACTCTAGATGAAAATGGTTCAGCTTATGAAATGTGGAAGTCTGGAGCTCGTGGTTCTCTTGGACAGATTGCCCAGATGGCTGGTATGAAAGGTTTGATTGTAAACACTCGAGGTGAAACAGTAGAGTTCCCGATTCTTTCTTCGATGAAAGAAGGAATGTCTCCAATTGAATACTTCACTACTACTCACGGTTCTCGTAAGGGGCTTGCTGACACGGCGCTGCAGACAGCTAAGGCTGGATACCTAACTCGACGTCTCTTCGTAGTCGCCCAAGACGCGATTGTGACTGAAGCTGACTGTAAGACTAAGCACGGAATTAAAATTGGACGAATCTCAGCTTCCGGAATTGAAATTGCTTTCTCAAAGGCAATCAAAGGTCGTGTTTTGGCTGAGGATGCTGTTGATACTAAGGGCAGAGTAATCTTCCCTAAGGGGCACTTAATGACACGTCTAGACGCTATTTCAGTTGAAGAATCAACTTGTGAGAACGTGGTAGTGCGTTCACCAATGACTTGTAAGACTCTTCGGGGTGTTTGTCAGCAATGTTATGGTATTGACCTCTCTAGTAACCAACTAGTTGATATTGGAGAAGCTGTCGGTACTATTGCTGCTCAAGCGATTGGTGAGCCAGGAACGCAGCTAACAATGAACACTAAGCACGCTGGAGGAGCTGCTTCTGTAGGTGGAGACGTAACCTCTGGTTTGCCACGTGTAGAAGAAGTATTTGAAAAGCGTCAACCAAAGATTCCAGCAATTGTCTCTAAGGCTGAAGGAATTGTGGTCGATGTTCGGACCGAAGGTCGTGAGAAGGTCGTGGTAGTAGCTCCGGATATGGGTGCTAAAGGAGCGCCGAAGAAGAAAGATAATATTGAGTACGAAGTACACTATCGACGTGTGGTAACTGTCTCTAAGGGTGACAAGGTTATTGCTGGACAGTTGCTAACAGATGGTTCGGCTCTCTTGCCAGAATTATTCAAGTTTGGTGGACAGGAAGTAACTCAAGACTACATCATTTCTGAAGTAAACAAGATTTACGAACTTCAGGGTGTAACGATTGCTCGTAAGCACATCGAACTTATCGTTAAGCAGATGATGTCAAGAGTAAAGATTACTAACTCTGGAGACAGTCCGTTTACTGTCGGTGATGTGGTCGAAGAATGGATCTTCGTTGAAGCTAATACAAAATTGAAAGAAGAAGGCAAGGAAGTAGCTAAGGCTGATAAATTAATCTTAGGTATTACTGAAACTTCACTTTCACGTAAGAGCTTCCTTTCAGCAGCATCTTTCCAAAACACTACTCGGGTTTTGATTAATGCAGCGGTGAAGGGAAGTCATGATAACCTAGCAGGACTCATGGAGAACGTGATTATTGGTAAGCTAATTCCAGCTGGATCAGGCTTCAAGGGAAGTGCGAAGTACGACATGATCGAAAATATGCC
>CAZFFP010000126.1:2925-6044 GCA_964518215.1 uncultured Chitinophagaceae bacterium | reverse complement strand
AATTCAGAACCTAAGTCCTCCATTCAGCTATTCTAATGCATAATCCGGGTTTAATAAGTCACAGATAGTTAAAACAAAAAGCCCGGCTCAATGATGAGCCGGGCTTGAAAATTATTTTTCAGAAAAAAGACAATTAATAAACAGTGATGCGTTTGCTGATAGCGCCACCGTCAACCATTGTTTTAACCATGTAAACACCGGAAGAAAGACCTGCTACATTAATACTGAAGTTGTTGCTTCCTGCATTTCCTGTAAACTGTGCTGCATGTACTTCTTTGCCCTGCATGTTTAATACTGTTACACTAACATCAGAGGCTTTTTTCAAATCAAAAGCCAATTGAAAAGAGCCGCTGTTAGGGTTAGGGAAGATATTGATGTTAGAAGCAAGAATATCATCAATACCGGTGGTGAATGTAACATTGTAGGTTGCCGTTTGAGGACAATCGCTGCCATTGGCTGTGGCGTTCAATGTATAAGTGCCGCCAACAGTTACATCAATGCTCGAAGTAGTGGCATTGCCCGGTATCCAGAGATAATCAGAAAATCCGGCAGGAGCGCTCAATGTAACGGTAGAACCAAAAGGAACGGGGTTTGCTACAGATGCATTAACAGCCAAAACATTAGCATGAGACAATGTAAGGGTTACGGGCAATTCCAAAGTGTTGGGGTTGCTTAAAGGGAAAGGAATGGTTGGAGGCAAGGTAACATAAACGCTCAATATGACATTTACTTCATAATCTCCGGCATTATCACAAGCTTCGCCAAACAATCTTACACAACCATATTGAGTTACATCAGGGAATAAAGACGGGTAGTATCTGCCATCATTACCACCGGGACCTGCCTGGTCAACCGCCCAACTGATTCCTGAAGGCAATCCTGTTACATCTTCAACAACTACCGAATCAACAATGGCTTCGCCCTGAATTAATCCGGGAGGCAATAAACCGCCAAAACCAAGTGCGATTTCAATCAGGTCGTTGGCAGTTAAAGTAGCCGGTATTTTGAAGCTTACAGATTGGTCATAAGCCACATCTGCTGTAATAGCAGGGAATGTTCCGCACAAGCCATAACCATCAGCCGGTTGGCAACTTCTGTTGGGCGCGCAAGTAGCTTCGGGGTTGCAATTAGTTTGAATATCAATAGTAACTTCAATGGTGCTCGAACAGTTGTTATTAGATACTTCCAACTCATAAGTTTGAGTAGTGGTGAGGTCAACTACAACAACAGTTGCTACATCATCGTCAGAAAGATTGGCAGCAGGAGTCCAAACGTAGTTGTCGCCACCAAAGCCACGCAAAGCCACGGTTTGACCGGGGCAAGCCTGAATAGTGAAATTAGCAGTGTTTCCATTGATAGAAGCGCCTAAGTCGAAAATTTCCAAAGAAGCAGTTTCTTCACATTCAACGCCACCGCCAAAATCATACATAGCGGTTACTTCATAATCTCCGGTAGCAGATACGGTTATAAATTCTGTAGTTTCGGTGGTAGTCCATTCATAAGATGAATATCCGGTAGTTGCAGTTAAAGTTGAAACGCCTCCAGAGCACAAAA
Source organism: uncultured Chitinophagaceae bacterium (assembly GCA_964518215.1). Classification (GTDB taxonomy): domain Bacteria; phylum Bacteroidota; class Bacteroidia; order Chitinophagales; family CAIOSU01; genus CAYSGX01. Next base: position 4,490 of record CAZFFP010000126.1, on the reverse strand, counting down.
ATCCGGTAGTGGCATCAATTTCAAGAGGATTATAAGCCGAATTAACATCTACAGTTCCTGTGGCAGGGAAAGGAATTTGCTGTCCAAAGGCATTCACGATTAAGGTAACGGTGAATGTAAGTGTGCCTTTAGCGCCACAAGGGGTTCCGGTAATTCTCACACAACCATATTGTGTAGCAGGGTCTGCTAAAGTTGGGTTATAGGTATTGTTGGCACTATTGGAAACCCAGGTTAAACCCACGGGTAATCCGGAAATATCGGCAAGCACTATTTGGTCAATTGGCACATCACCAAGCAAAGGAATGGAAATTTGAGCAGGGAAATAAATGGTAAGAACTTCGTCATAAGCGCTGCCGGCAGTTACATCGGGCAATTGTTGAGGGCAAAGAGCCGCCAATAATGTATTCGGTGGCGGACAGCCGGTGGTTTGAGGTGAACATACCTGTGCAAATGACTGGTAAGTGGTCATGAGACCAATTACCATTGCTGCAAGAGATAAAAATTGTTTTTTCATTTCGTGTTGGTTTTTGTGATTATTGGAGTTAATGAATAAAAAGCAAACTTGTTTTTGTTTCGGGCTTATTTTGTTGACGAACCAAATAAACTCCCGGGGTAAAGTTATGAAGACTAATCGAAACCTGTTTCGTGCCTTTTACAACAGAATAGCTGTTAATTTCTAGACCTTGTAAATTATAAAAGACAAGAACATGGTGTTCTTCTGGATTATTAAAACAAATTTGCAAAACATCTTTTGCCGGATTCGGGAAAATTCGGAACTGAGGCTCAGATAACTCGCCAATACTATTGCTCTCTTCTTCAACAAATACAGTGTAAGAAGCCACCTGTTCGCAGCCGGCTATATCAGTAACGCTACAGGTATAAGTTGTGGTTTCGGTAGGCGCAGGGCTGATAGATGAAGTGGTGGAGCCATCAGACCATTCATAAGTCAGAAATCCCGCTGTGCCGGAAAGCGTTACAGTAGTACCTGGTTGAACCGTATCTGTAATGGAGGCGGTAATATCTAAAACTAAACTTGACGCAGCGGGAAGAAATATTTCGAAGTAAAATATTTCGCTGGTAACTTGTGTTGAAGGAATCGGAAAAGGAAAAGGAAATCCTCCCCCACCCGAGAAAGCGTTCAAAAGATTAATCAAATCTTCAGTTACTTCTACTTCTATGGCAATTGTATATGTTTGGTCTGTGGCTACACATTCGGGAGTGCCGCAAATTTTTAAACAAGAAACTGCGCCCTGCGGAATTTCATAAAAACAATTGTTGGCTGACGAATCGCAAGTCCATTCCAAACCCGGAGGCAAGCCGGTTACACTCATAATTTGTCCCGAAAGCACATCAATAGTTAAGGGGAATGTTCCGGGAGGCAAAAAAAGCTCGAGCATATCTACGGTGAAACCTAAAATGCTGTCGCCCGAACGGTAAGTCAGATATTCATTTACTCTAAAGGTAATATCCACATCATATCCAACACCTACCGAAGCATCAGGGAGCGTGTCTGTGCAAACCACCACTCTTTCGTTTCCCGAAAAATTCGGACAAGCCAAGGGGTC
>CAZFFP010000126.1:0-2825 GCA_964518215.1 uncultured Chitinophagaceae bacterium | reverse complement strand
TTTAGCCGAAACACTTCCGCTTACATTCGCAGCATCTATATGCACCTGAAATTGACCATTATTGGGCTGCGGGAATATTTTCATAGTAGAGAAAAAATTCTTTTCGTCAATGCTTGTAAGCGCCACGGTTTTGGTAATTACATCGGTTCCGCAATCGTTCTGAACGGTTAAAGTAACATCGTAACTCACCGGAGAAGTGGCGTTAAAATTATGTTGAACGGTATTGCCGGTTCCGGTTTGTCCATTGCCAAAATCCCAAACCGCTCCCTGAGAATTTTGAGAAGTGTTTGTGAAAGAAACAGAGGAGCCGTTGTCAACAAAACTAAAATCTGCCGAAGGAGCCGGTGTAATTATAACCGAAATGGAAGAAGTAAACTCGTTGCCATCATCGTCAGTAACCGTTACGCTATAGGTAGTGCTTTGAGTTGGAGAAGCAATGGGGCTTGCAGCAGTAGCGTCATCAAGTGTAGCATCAGGAGACCATTGATAAGTATATGGCTCTACTCCATTTCTGATATTGGTTTCAAGCTGCACATCATCACCATCACAAACCAGCGAGGTTGATGAAGAAATGGAAACCGTAGGATAAGGACATGGATTGCCCGGCTCAATTACCGAAAGCGCATAAGCAAAGAATGCAGGAAGACCTGCATCCTGCGCATCGCCCAGATTGCCGGAAATAACTGTATCGCCTAAGAAGGGAATACTGATAGAAATAGTGGCAAACAAATCTAATTGATACAATCCGCGCGGATCGCTGGTGGTACCCGAAAGCCGAATACAACCATTTTGTCCTGAGGTATAATAGCAATCCACAGTATTACACTCATAAGAAATGCCTTGCGGTAAATTCAAAATGGTGTCTATTTGAATCCAGTTTACAGTTATAGTAATTGGAAAAGGCAGAACTATGCCAAAATCTGCAGGATTAATGGTAGAAAAGTTTTTGAACTGAAGCACCGTATCATAAGGCTCAGTGCGAACAATACAAGGGAGCAAGCTGTCGGGAGGGTATAACCCGGGCTGAGTTATAGATAAGTCAGGGGTGCATTGTGCAAAGGAAGCGTGAAAGCTGATGATTGCAATACAAAGAGCAAAAAGTTTTTTCATTGAGTTGGTGGAGTTGGTTTTATTTTAAAAAAAATTATTCAATCAAGATTCGCTTATGAACACTGCCTGTATCAGTATTAATCCTAAGAAAATAAACTCCTTTCGGAAGGGCAGAAACATCTATAGTTTCGCGGGAAACAGCATTTATAAGCAATGGATTGTTTAACAACACTTTTCCGCTCACATCGGAAAGCATTACATCGGCAAGCCCTGAGTGATGGAGTTTTCCGAAATCTAAAGTAATATTTTGCGATGCAGGGTTTGGATAAATATCAACGGAAACTCCATTATAAGTGGTTAATTTTAAGCCTACTAAAACAGAATCTTCCTGACAGGCGATGGTATTGATTGCAGTGGAAGTGGTATCGAGCAAGGGGCAAGTATTGCCCGGCTCAATTACCCGGAGAAAATACCTAAAATTAATTCCGGTGGGTTGTCCGGTAAGATTTTCAACCGATTCGACTAAAGCCTCCGCCTCATCAGAAAACACCAAAGTTCCCAATCCGGGCACATCTACATCTACGGTGATGTAAAGTTTCACTCTGTATTGACCCACCGAATCTGTAGTAGTGCCATAAATTTCAACACAACCTGTTTCGGCAGCGTAAAAGGTATTGTCGGCTTTATTGCTTTGCCATTCTAATCCACAAGGCACATTAGTTACACTATCTATGCGCAGATAATTCAATTGAGCAGTGCCAAGAGTGGTGTTAAAGGCATCAAAATTTTCAATATAAATCACCTCACTGAAGGTAATACCTCGTTCAACACAAGCCAGCAAATCGGTGGTGGGCGACACGCCCGGCATTCCTGTGGCTATTTGTGGGGTGCAGGTAGATTGCGCAGTAGCGGTGTGGAAAAAAAACAAACCAAGCACAAAGGCTGCAAGCATAAGTTTTTTCATTTCGGTTCGGTTTTAGTGGTTTTGGAATGTGTGAAATTAAAAGGTTTTGACGAATAAAACCAATTCTATATGAATTATATTTATTTTAAATACAAGTCGTTGTGGTGGTAAAGTGTTTCGATTTATAAATTCATTTGGGCAATTTGACGCTGACAATCAGAAAATTCACTCCATATTTCCTGAAGAATTTCTGCCGCAGGCTTTAGGCTATTGATTTGTGCCGACACCTGACCAATCTCCAATTCGCCTTCATCTATATCGCCTTCAAACATTCCTTTTTTGGCGCGGGCACGCCCTAAAAGCAATTTCATTTCTTCTTCGCTGGCACCTCTCGCTTCGGCTGCTGCCACATCGAAAAAGAATTTGTTTTTCACCAATCTAACCGGTGTGAGTTGTTTCATGGTAAGCAGCGTGTCGCCTTCTTTAGCTTCAACTACTTTATATTTGAAATTGTCATGACACGATGCTTCGGGGCTGGCAACAAAACGTGAACCCACCTGCACGCCTTCAGCGCCCAAAGCGAAAGCCGCCATCATTGCCCTGCCCGAAGCAATGCCTCCTGCTGCCATCAGCGGCAGCGACACCGCATCGCGCACCATTGGAATCAGGCACATAGTGGTGGTTTCTTCGCGCCCGTTATGCCCTCCTGCCTCAAAGCCTTCAGCCACTATTGCATCTACGCCCACTTCTTCGCATTTTCTAGCAAATTTTACGCTTGCCACCACATGCACTACTTTAATATTGTGTTTCTTTAAATATTCGGTCCAGGTTTTCGGATTGCCTGCCGAAGTAAAAACAATCGGTGTTTCGT
>CAZFFP010000125.1:0-6180 GCA_964518215.1 uncultured Chitinophagaceae bacterium | reverse complement strand
TAGTGGTTTCTACACAGCACGATGATTTTGATGCTGAAGGAAAAATGTTGGCGAAGATTAAAAAAGACATCATCGAAATTTTGATGCCACGTGTAATGAAACGTTACAAAAAATATGGGCACTTATTCAACAATAAAATTAAATACCACATCAACCCAACAGGTAAATTTGTAATTGGCGGTCCGCACGGAGATACTGGCTTAACAGGCCGTAAAATTATTGTAGATACGTATGGTGGCAAAGGTGCGCACGGTGGTGGTGCCTTCTCAGGAAAAGACCCAAGTAAAGTAGATAGAAGTGCTGCGTATGCTACGCGCCACATTGCTAAAAACTTAGTAGCAGCTGGTGTTTGCAGTGAAGTATTGGTGCAAGTATCTTACGCTATTGGTGTGAAAGACCCAATGGGAATTTACATCAATACAAATGGTACGGCTAAAGTAAAAATGAGCGATGGCGAAATTGCTAAGCACGTTGAAAAATTATTCGACATGACACCTTATGGCATTGAAACTCGCTTGAAATTACGTAACCCAATGTATAGCGAAACCGCTGCTTACGGACACATGGGACGCAAAAACGAAATCGTGGAGAAAACATTCGTAAGCCCAGAAGGCAAAAAAGTAACCAAAAAAGTAGAACTATTTACATGGGAAAAATTAGACTATGTAGATAAAATTAAGAAACAGTTCAAACTGAAATAAACTCGATAACACAACCATAACAAGGGGCCGATTATCGAGCCCCTTTTTTATTTTTAAAATTACGCCATGCAACTAGTCAACAATAGCCATTATGAAGTGGGAGGCATCAACCTCAACACCATTGCCGAACAATACGGAATGCCCGTGTATGTTTACGATGGCAACAAAATGGAAGCGCAATATCACAAAATGATGAATGCGTTTAGCAACACCAAAGTACATATTCACTTTGCGTGTAAGGCGCTTAACAACATCAACATATTAAAACTGTTTAAAAAATTAGGCGCGGGTATTGATGCCGTTTCTATTCAAGAAGTGTGGTTGGCAAAGCAAGCGGGTGTTGATGTGAAAGACATTCTTTACACGCCCAATGGTGTATCTATGGAAGAGATTGATATGGCGGTGAAAGAAGGCGTGATGATTAACATTGACAACCTCTCTATTTTAGAGCAATTTGGGATGAAGTACGGAAGTTCTTACCCTGTTTGTGTGCGCATCAATCCGCATATTATGGCGGGTGGAAACAACAACATTTCGGTAGGACATATCGATTCAAAATTTGGAATATCTATTCATCAAGTGCCGCATATTTTGCGCATTGTAAACCATTACAACATGCATGTAAATGGCTTGCACATGCACACGGGTTCTGACATACTAGACACCGATGTGTTTTTGCGTGGCGCAGAAATTTTATTTGAAACGGCACAACATTTTAAAGAATTGCACTACTTAGATTTCGGTAGCGGCTTTAAAGTAAAATACAAAGAAGGCGATATTGAAACCGACATTGACGACTTGGGTGAAAAACTATCGGCACGCTTCAATGAATTTTGTCTTAGCTATGGCAAAGAACTCACCCTAATTTTTGAACCAGGAAAATTTTTAGTGAGCGAAGCTGGTTATTTTTTGGTGAAAGTTAACGTAGTAAAACAAACCACTTCGGCTGTGTTTGTGGGTGTAGATAGTGGCTTTAACCATCTTATCCGTCCTATGTTGTACAACGCCCATCACGATGTGGTAAACATTACCTATCCTCAAGGAAAATTGCGCATGTACACGGTGGTGGGTTACATTTGCGAAACCGACACCTTTGGTTGGAACTTAAAAATTCATGAAGTAAATGAAGGCGATGTGTTGTGTTTTAAAAATGCAGGCGCCTATTGTTTTACCATGGCTTCTAATTACAACTCACGTTTTCGTCCTGCAGAAGTGTTGATTTATAATGGCAAATCACACCTTATTCGTCAGCGCGAAACGATGGATGATATTACACGAAATATGATAAATGTAATGCAAGCATAAGTTACTGAAATTTAACATACTATTTCTTGATAATTCCGTTTTTATTTCTTTATTTTTGCACGTAGTTAACTATCCGTAAATGAAGAGATTTCTATCCCTCTTTTTATTTGGTTCTTTATTGTGCTTGCCTGCTGGTTTGGTGGGGCAGCACAGCCGTGCTAATAACAAAAGTGCAAATCCATACAAAACCCACTACCAAAGAATTGCAGCTGGTGGCAACCATACAATTGAGATTAGAAATGGTGAATTATGGGCTTGGGGTCATAATGGTTATGGAGAGCTTGGTGATGGAACAACAACTACAAGAACAACCTCAGTTCAAATTGGAACTGACAATAATTGGGTTAGCATTGCAGCTGGCGGTGTAGGACATTCCCTAGGAATAAAAGCGGACGGCACCTTATGGGCTTGGGGTGATAATTCTTATGGACAATTGGGGGATGGAACAACTAACAATAAAACCTCTCCTACGCAAATTGGTACAGATAATAAATGGGTAAGTATCACTGCTGGAAATTATCATACTTTTGCAATCAAAGTAGATGGCACCCTCTGGGCGTGGGGTGATAATTCTTCTGGACAATTGGGTGATGGAACAACTAACAATAAAACCTCTCCTACGCAAATTGGTACAGATAATAAATGGGTAAGTATCACTGCTGGAAATTATCATACGCTAGCATTAAAGGTAGATGGTACTCTTTGGGCGTGGGGACAAAATGCACACGGAAGATTAGGTGATGGTACTTTTGACAACAAAACTTCGCCTACAAAAATTGGCAATGGTAATAATTGGGTTTTTATATCTGCTGGTTCTTCACATTCTTTAGCTATCAAATCTGATGGCACATTGTGGGCATGGGGACGAAATGAGTATGGCCAATTAGGTGACGGTGCTTCTTCATTTTACAGAACTTCCCCTACTAGAATTGGTAGTGATAGTAACTGGGTAAGTGTTTCAACAAAACGTAATAGTAATTTAGGACTAAAATCAAATGGTAGTCTTTGGTCGTGGGGTGATAATTCTTATGGACAATTGGGGGATGGAACAACTGCAAATAAAAATTCTCCTACTCAAATTGGAAGTGATAAGAAATGGACTGCTGCTCTTGCTGGGAATGATTACTCATTAGCGATAAAAGCAGACGGGACACTTTGGGCGTGGGGGTATAATGCCCTCGGTCAATTAGGTGACGGAACTACAACAAACAAGACTTCTCCAACTCAAGTTGGAACACATCATAAAGAATGGATTAGTGTTGCGTTTGGTATGTACCATAATTTAGCCATTAAATCAGACGGTACACTTTGGGGTTGGGGACAGAACAATTCAGGACAATTAGGAGATGGAACATCAACAAATAAAAGTACACCTGTACAAATAGGTAGCGATAATAAATGGATTGCCGTTGCTTCAGGATTTGACCACTCTTTAGCTTTAAAATCTGATGGAACACTATGGGCATGGGGGTCAAATTGGGATGGAAAATTAGGTGATGGAACCACAACCAATCGAAATATTCCTACACAAATTGGAAGTGACAATGACTGGATTAATATCTCAGCAGGTACACAACATTCTTTAGCAATTAAATCAAATGGAACTCTTTGGACTTGGGGGGATAACGGGTATTATCAACTAGGTGATGGAACTACAACAGACAGATACATACCCACACAAATCGGGACAGATAACAAATGGGTAGATATTTCTTGGGGTTGGAGACATTCTGTTGGATTAAAAGCAGACGGTACTATTTGGGCATGGGGGTATAATGCTTATGGACAAATGGGTGATGGTACTACTACTACAAAAACAATACCTACTCAAGTTGGTACAGATACAGATTGGACAAGTGCAAAATCTGGTTACTATCAAGTTGTAGCCAGAAAATCTGACGGTACCATGTGGGCTTGGGGCAGAAATGAATATGGGCAATTAGGCGATGGTACTACAACGAATAGACTTACGCCAATAAAAATAGGAAACGATAATAATTGGATGATTGTTGGTTCTGTTATTGCTCATTCTGCTGCTGTAAAATCTAACGGTGATTTATACAATTGGGGATGGAATGCATACGGACAATTAGCAGATGGTTCAACAACCAACCGAACTACCCCAACGCAAATTATTGGCCATATAAATGTGGTTATTTCGGGAGGTGCTTCTGCATGGCATAGCGCTATAGTAAAAGTCGGGCGACAAGAAATTTGTACTTCTGGCAATAATAACTACGGGCAGCTGGGTAATGGCACATCCGAATCCCAAATATTTTACACTTGTGAAATAGAATTATGTAAGCCAACCATCTCCTCTCACCCACAAAATGATGAGGGTTGTGAAAATCAAATTACTTCTTTTAGTGTAACAGCAAGTAATGCTACATCTTACCAGTGGCAGCTAAGTACCAATGGTGGTAGCTCTTGGGCTAATATTTCTAATGGAGGAGACTACAGCAATGCCACAACAGCAACATTGAGTGTGTATGTAAGCAGCACCAGTATGGAGGGCTATCAATACCGTTGTGTGGTTAGTAATTCTTGCGGAAGCACTCCTTCAAATGCAGCTACTTTAATCTTTATTGATGCACCTATAATTACAAGCCAACCAACAGATGCCGAAGCGTGCTTAGGTGGTGATGCCACCTTTACCATTACAGCTACAGATGCTCACCAATACGAATGGGAAAAAAGAAACCCTAATGCAGAGTGGAGTTACGTGATGGTGGCAGGTTCTGACGGTGGTGTTTCTCACACAGATATAGACCATTCTAACACAGGTATTCAACATATTGTTTATAGTAGAGGAACTTCTAATGGCAGATTATTTTATTATGGATTCTATGATAATGGTGCATTTCCTCCGTGTTGTGGGTTGCAACTCACCACTTCAAGTACTTCATTTAATAGTGTAGTTTCAGACAACAATTTAAACTCTGCTTACATTGCATTTAGAGATGGTGGAAAAAGTAATCATGCCTCAGTAATTGTTATAGAAGAAGACAATACATTTTATAATCTCGGCTCTGCGGGCTTTTCTGAAGGTATTGTTAGTTACACAGACATTGCTATGAGCCCAACTAATGAACCTTATGTGGTTTATTCAGACAATTTTTATAGTAATGCCATAGTAGTGAAAAAATACGATAGTGGTTTGGGAGATTGGGTTACTGTGGGTACAGAAGCATTTTCGGATGGAGCAGTTGCCTACACAAAAATTGTTTTTGATAAAAATGGTGTTCCTTATGTGGCTTATCAAGATCTAGCTAATAGCAACAGAGCAACCGTTAAAAGATATAATGAATTAAGCGGCAATTGGGAAGATGTGGGTACAACTGGATTTACCAATGGTTCTGCTGCTTACATCGATATTAAAATTGACTCTGATGATAACCCACACATTGCATTTGCAGATGGTGACCAAGGTGACCGAGCGTCTGCTATGGTGTTTGATGGTATAAGCTGGAATTACTCTGGAAGTGCTGGATTTTCGGGCGGTGGTGCAACTACAGAAATTTCTTTGGAAATTGATTATCAAAACAAACCTCATGTGTTGTTTATTGATAATACCAAACCAACACTAATGCGATTAGATTACCACAGCAACAATTGGATAAACGTAGCAAACCCAGCTTTCACCTCAAGTAATGCCTCTTATATTTCTTTAGAAATGACAGCAAATGGATATGCAACTGTTGCCTTTAGAGATAATAGTGTTGGGGGACGCTTAGGCGTAATGGGAGTATATGAATGGGAGAATGTACCATCTAGTTCAAGTAATACGCTTACCATTTCTAATGTTCAAGAAAGTGATGAAGGAAATGAATACAGATGCTTAGTTATAGGGCAATGTGATATGGATTTAAGCAATTCTGCATTTTTAAATTTAATAGATGATGCATTAGAAGTCTCTACGCATCCGCAAAGCATAATGATTTGTGCTAATGGAAGCACAACATTTACAACTGCTGCTACGGGTGCGCTAAGCTACCAATGGCAAGTAAGTACCGACTTTGGCTTTAGTTGGAATAACGTAACAAATGTTGGTGTATATAGCAACGCAACAACTAACGCCTTAACCATTACTGGGGCAACCACTAGCATGAATGAGTATCGTTACCGTTGTGTATTTAACAGTATTTGTTTAACTGCTAATTCTAACGCTGCTACA
>CAZFFP010000124.1:1325-6273 GCA_964518215.1 uncultured Chitinophagaceae bacterium | reverse complement strand
GAATACTTTACACTCTATTCCAATCTCGATGAAGTGTATGTAAAAGTGGGAGAGAAAATCACCACCAAACAGGAACTCGGCATCATACACACCAACCCCGATGATGAAAAAACCGAAATGCACTTCGAGCTATGGAAAAACACAGACCGCATGAATCCCACCGGTTGGATAGCTCGATGATTTTTTGTTTCAAAGTCATATTCATTACCTTTCGAAAAAAAATAAAACCCATGCAAACACTCCGTCAATTACCTCTGAAAATTTTCCTTTTGCTGTTCACTGTTTCTGTGTTGTCTTCTTGCAACAAGGATGAAGAATTTGAATTCGACTTGGCATTTAACAATGTTGCCGTTACCGTTGGACCGCTTAATGCACCGCCCGACAAAGAAGTGAGCTATGCCACCACAGTTTTCACCAATCCTGTAGAAGCCGAACTAAACACTTATGGCGCATCACTTCAGGATGTTCAATCTGCCAAACTGAAAACCTTGAAGCTGCGCATTAAAACTCCTGCCGGCAGAACTTTGAATGATATTTCATTTGCCGATGCTTGGCTTTCTGCTAGCACTATTGACCCTACTAAGATTGCATACAAAACAGATGTTCCCGATACCGACCTTACCGAAATTGAGTTTGAATCGCAATTCAACGACCTTACTGAGTTTTTGTATCAGGATAATTTTTCACTCTTGGTAAAAGCGTTTCACACTGCCGTAATTCCTGACAATACCGGTGTGGAAATTGATTTTGTGATTACGGTAAAGGTGAAGAAGTCGAAATAATCCATCATGGTTTTTTGCGTTGCTTTCAATCAGCAATGATTTATTGTGTTTTTATAAAACTTTATGCTCTATATGCTATATTGAAGCAGTTTTATTGAGGCATAAATTTTCAGGATTTAGGAATTATGCAAAAAGTTTTCTTATTTAGAGCATAAATTAACTTTCGATGAAAAAGCTATTATTGGTGGTATTCATAACCACTTTTTTCTGTTCTGTTTTGTCTGTTGCAAATGCACAGGAATTGATGCTTGACACTGAACAAGGAACACAAAGCCAGTATGCATTGGCTGCAATTCAGAAAATTACTTTCAGCGATACCGAAATGTTTATTCATTTGCTCAATGGAAATGTATTGAACTGGCTCAAGGCTGATATCAAGCATGTATTCTTCACCGATATTGCTACGGGCGTTCCAATTACTGCCGATTTCACCAAAATGCATGTTCAATTATTTCCTAATCCGGCAGAGGAAGTTTTGAATGTTCGATTTTATTCAAGTGATAAAGGGAATATTATCCTTAGCATAATTGATTTGCAGGGGAGAACAGTAATGCAGCAGGAACACTTAATGGAATATATAGGCACACAAACTATTCAATTAAAACTAAGACAATCGGGACTTAGTTTAAGCAATGGCACCTATTTGCTCAGCCTCAAGTCTGAAAACTTCACTTATATCAACCGATTTGTTTTAAACCAATAATAATTCTGTAACATGAAAAAGATATTCGTTACACTATCTGGCTTATTTGTGCTTTTTATGGTTCATGCACAAGATAATTTGGAAGTTATTCTGAAAACACGCTATAGTTTTAATGTGCCGCTAACAGATGTAGACAGTATAACCTTTGATTTAGGAGCTGAAAACAAAATGATGATTTTTGAATATGGCTATTCTGATGCTTATGAAATAAAACTCAATCGTATTGATACTCTAAAATTTAACACTGACACTTTGGTTTTAGACGAACCGATGGATTCAGATTTCGAATATGAAATATCTCTTTTGTCTGACACGGTTGTTCCCCTTCAGGGAATGATATTGGAAGACGGGCAATCGGTCTATGATTTCTTGATGCAAACCGATCCTGTTTGGCTCAATGATGCTCCTTATTCCAGAAACTCTGTAATTATTGATGCCTCTTATTTAGATGCCATGGATCAGAAAAAACTGTTGTTATCCAGGTTATTCGATGTAGGAAGGTTTTTAGTTACTCGCTCTAACCACGCTACTACCCGACAACCCAATGGCTTGGCATATGTGTTTGGAGGAAAAAATTTTGAGAAACTTACCAAACCTGTAGGCCCTAAAAATCCTAATTCCGGAACAACGTGCGCCCCTGACCCGGGATGTGTTAATGACACTTTGGTTGGTTTAGATTGTTCGGGCATGGTGGGCGTTATGGCAAACTATGCAGGTGTTCCGGTGATTAGAGGGGGCGCTACACAACAGGCCGATACTACTCTATGGAATAAAGCGCTGACAGCTTCTAAATCTACCAACTACGACAAATTAAGATATGTACCCTACACAGCAGCACAAATGCCCGTGGCACAACTAAAGTCTGGCGATATTATTTTCAAGCCGGCTGGTGTAGGCATTTTTAGCCATGTTGGAATGATTCTTTCGGTACCCGAAGCAGGTCAAATTCCTTTTTTAGATGAAATACTCATGTATCAATCTAACGGAAATGAAAAATTATGCCCATCAGGCACTTCACTTCCCTGCACTCAAAACACCTCCAACAAGCGTGGACCCAGACTGATAAAAGTGCCCACCGGAGAATTTAATGGGTTGTTTAGCACCAATTATCGGGTATTGAGATTGGATACTATAAAAGAGCCTTGTGGCAACATTACTTCTGTGTTTGATATTGATGGTAATGAGTATTCGGTAGTTTCTATAGGCAATCAATGTTGGACAAAACAAAATCTAAAAACAACGCGCTTCCAAAATGGCTCACCCATCTCTTTAGTTGCTGATACCGCTCTTTGGAATGCAATTTATAACAACGGTAATAATGCTACAGGCCTCCCCGGTTGGTGTTATTATAACAACGACAGCACTAACAATGCGATTTATGGCAAATTATACAATTGGTATGTTGCCGATGATTCGCGTAATGTTTGTCCTGCAGGTTGGCGTGTTCCTGATTATAACGATTGGGGGGTTATCATGAATCATTTAGGTGGATCAAGTGTAGCTGGTCAAGCAATGAAGGACACGTTGCTTTGGCAGCCTTCCGGCACGCCAGGAACGAATAGTAGTGGATTTTCAGGTCTTCCAAGTGGCTTGAGATATTCTGGTTCCGGGAGCTATGATCGATTGGGAACATTCGGTTTTTGGTGGAGTTCTTCCGAGTTGTCATTTGACGAAACTCAGGGTTGGTATGTTGGTTTAAGCTCCATAAACATTGCCTCAACAAGAAGTTATGATAACAAAGCATCTGGTATTTCTATTCGTTGTATAAAGGAATAATGTGCCCGTGTATTTTCGAGTATTGCAAAACTCAAAAATCAATGGCTTAGGTTTTGAATGGCTCCTTTTTTGTTTATTTCCCATTTTATCGGTTATTAGGTATCTTGAAGTTGAACCATAAATTCTTTGCAAACAAAACGCTACACAAAATCAGCTATGAAAACATGGGATTCATAGACTACCATGTTATATTCGGCACCGATGAAGTGCTGCTGCAATTTGCCGAAGATAAAAACCGAAACGGCACTATTGAAGAGCTAAAGGAACCGGTGTATCTGAAATCTTTTTCAGTTACTGAAAAAACAGCTTCCGATTTTATTGATTCGCTGAAGCTTGCAAAAATTCAGCAACTCATTTTATAAGCAATACTGCTCGGTTTTTAAAAAGTTATTCCTTAGGCTTCACCAGCCAAATAATAATGTATATCAAGACCGGAGAGCCTAAACCAAAAATGGCTCCCAAAACAAATAGCCAACGCAATCCTGAAACGCTGAGATGATAACGATAAGCCAGCCAGGAACAAACGCCTAAAATTTTTGATTCGGGCTTCATAATCATTTAGGTTTTACCAGCCAAAGAATGAAGTAAATTAAAATGGGCGAACCCAATCCGAGAATAATGGCTGCAACAAATAATATTCTGATAAGCGTTACATCCAATTCAAAGCGGTCTGCCAACCAGGCACATACGCCTCCTATTTTTGGTTCGTTTTTCATACTGCCTATTAGTTTTATTGTTTATGTGATATGTTACCGAGCCATAAACTATCAGCCTAAAGAAATCAACACGCAACCAATAAATCTCACTTCTAAAATCAGAAATCAGCCTTCTAAAATTTCTTCCTCTATCTTAAAATATAAATCCAAGCATCAGGGAATTCATCTTTCTTCTGTTCGCGGAGGTCGTATAGTTGTTCAAGCCCGCCCACAGTATCAGAGGACTGACTGATATACACATAATACCAGTTGCGCTTTTTGTTGTAAACAATGCCCACATTGTAGCCTTTCTTCTCCAATTGCCTTTTCAAATTATAAGAATTGTCTTTGATTTTGAAGGAGCCTACCACCATATAGTAATCGCCCAACGGTGAGCCTTCAATAAATTCCATGTCTTCTCTGGCTATAATTTTGGTGCGCTCGCCCGAATCGGAAGTTTTCATTTGAATGAGTTTTTCTTCCATATTTTTCAGCGAGTCGGTCATTTGCTGCTGCATGTTTTCAATTTTCTTTTTCAACTCTTCCATTTGCTCGTTGCTCATCTGGCTGTCGCCACCCAATTTGCCCTCGGCTGCAAGATTCTTCAGCGAATCCACTTGTTCTTGTAATGAATCAATGTGCGTCTGCATGGAATCCATACGGTCGTTCAACGCATTAAACAAACTGTCTTGCTTCGCGAATTTTTCATCTAAAAGTTCTCTTTCTTTTTCGCTAAGTTCCTCAGTTTTCGCTTTACGTTTTCCGAAGGTGAAGCCCACCATTACTTCATGAGAGCCGGATGTGTAAGTAGCAATATTATTCATCGGGAAATCATAACTATAACCTACTGAAACCATCTTATGCACTTTGAAGCCTGCCGCCATGGCTATTGCCGCATCATAGCGATACATAGCGCCTATCCATGCAATGTCTTTGTATTTCAGATTCAACCCTGCATCAAACTGAAAAGCAAATGCTTCCGAAGTGCGGAA
>CAZFFP010000124.1:0-1225 GCA_964518215.1 uncultured Chitinophagaceae bacterium | reverse complement strand
TCAAAACCGAGCCATTGCTTGCGATAGATAAAATACAATTGCGGGTCGCCACTAAAACCTGTTTGCGCGGGGTTGTATAAAAACTGATTGTAGAAATATTGCGAGTATAAGGGTATTTGCTGGGCTTTAATTTCTGTCAGAAAAAGTCCGAAGACTAAGTTCAACAGCAGCAATTTCTTCAGAATAGTATTCATTGTATGTGGTTTTGCGTTGTTCATTTTTTTCGATATGCGATTACTCGACATGCGATTTTCGACTTTTATATCCCTTTTTATAACAATCATTTCAAACTTCCAACTTTATCTTCTGCTACCGTTCCTTGTAACGGAACGGCAAGTTTCTTTCTCTATCGTTCAAACATTCAACTTCGATTCGTTTTGTCGCATATAGAAAATCGAATAGTCGAACATCGTTTCCTCAACATCATCTAAGCACCGAAACCGCTCCTTTATACAAGCGCTCGCTGCCATCGAATCGAATCACATAATAGTAAGTGCCTTCGGGAAGTGTTTTGCCTTTGTATTCAGCATTCCACTCATTATTATATGGTTTCGATTTGAAAATTTCAGTTCCCCAACGGTCGAAAATCAGCAACTCGGCATCGGGATAAGTTTCGATATTGATGATTTCAAAAAAGTCGTTCGCGCCATCATTGTTGGGCGTAATTACATTCGTTACCAACACGAGATAGTCTGTATCCACATTCACCGTAACATCGTCAGTATTCTGACAACCATTGCTGTCGGTTACTAAGACTGTGTATGTGGTAGTTTCTAAAGGCGTGGCTATAGGGTCAGGAATATTGGCGTTGTTTAAAGTTTCTTCGGGAGTCCATTCATATTGCACGCCACCACTCGCATTCAGAAATGCGCTGAACCCTTTGCTGATAGTGGTATCGTTTCCGGCATTAGCCACCGGAAGTGGATACACGGTAATGTCAATTTCATCTGTATCTATACAACCATATTGACTGGTAACGGTAACCGAATATATTCCATCAGAATACACCGTAATGGTGCGGGTATTTTCGCCCGTATTCCATTCAAAAGAATCGGGAATGGTGCCAGAAGAAAGGCGCAAAGAATCGCCATCACAGAAAGCGGTGGGACCTAAAGGACGAATCGTAGCATCGGGCAACGGATACACCACCAACGAATTGGTATCGGCATTGGCACAACCTTTATCTGATATTGCCCGCAGCGAAATGGAATAAGTGCCAGACGCA
>CAZFFP010000123.1:0-6295 GCA_964518215.1 uncultured Chitinophagaceae bacterium | reverse complement strand
CCGATGGTGTAACTGGCAACACGTCTGGTTTTGGTCCAGAAGAGTCTAGGTTCGACCCCTAGTCGGACAACTTGAAATTAAAGAAGGACACTCGTTTCGAGTGTCCTTTTTTAATTTTCGTAGGGAAATCGTAGAGAGGATACATTTTGTAGAAATATTTATCTCGCTTATGACTGATAGATTTATATTCCCCATGCTATTAAAAACGACTTTCTTTTACCACCGATTCCAAACATTTCTTCTACACGGCTCCCAACTTGCTCAAAGAACTTGAAATCACTCATGCCGAGCAAATATTCGTTGCCGTTTAGGGAGGTTTATTGGTCAAAAATCACCCACATCAGTTGGCAGCAAGTGTACAACATTCAAAAAGAAAATTTAATTATTGCCCCCCGGGTACAAAATACACCTCTCTCAATAACCTGTGCTCCATCGGGTTCTGAGCGAAATTTTTCACGTTCTTTTGCAACAGGCGATGGTCTTTGTAATAGAAAATCGGCATAATGGCGGCATCGTCCATAGCGGTTTGGTCGGCAGCGAGGTAGAGCAGGTTGCGCTGGTCGTCATCGGTGGTTTGCAGGGCTTTGGTAAAATACTCATCAAATTTTTTGCTGCTGTAGCGCACCGAGTTGAGATAAGATTTGTCGCTCATTTTGGCGGGGATATGCGCGCTCCACAGCAGGTTTAAAAAGTTTTCGGGGTCGGGATAATCGGCTACCCAGCCGGCTCGCCAAAACATGGCTTTTCCGGTTTCCAGATTTTCGAGATGCTGCGGAAAAGGGAGTTGCGTCATGTTTACTTTAATGTTTAAATTTTCCTGCAACATTTTCTGCACCGCTTCCGCCACCTGCTCGTTGGTGCCCCCTCCCGAATTTATCTGCAAAGTAATCTCGGGAAATCCTTTTCCTTCGGAATAACCCGCTTTTGCCAAATGTTCGCGCGCCTTTTCCGGATTGAAATCGTAGCCCTTCACTGCTTTGGTTTCGTAGCTCGGCATACCGGGCGGCACAATGCCATGCACTGCCGGAACGCCCGTTCCTTTCATGGTGAAATCGCAAATTTTTCTGCGGTCAATAGCATAGTTGAAAGCAATGCGCACGTCTTTGTTGGCAAACAGGGGGTCTTTATGCTGAAAACCATAATAGCCTACCGAAAACGAAGGAATAGTTTGCAACACAAAATTCTGATAATCGGGCTGTAGTTGTCCGGTGGCGCTCACTACCTCATCGGTCATTTCGAGCGGCAGGCGAAACATCATGTCTAAATTGCCTTTTTTAAATTCTAACAATTCGGCTTTGCGCTCTTTGATAAAGGTGATTTTAATGCCATCTAAATAAGGCAACTGATTGCCGTCATTATCGGTGCCCCAATATTTTTCATGGCGGGTCAAAATCACTACTTCATCTTCTTTGATGGCTTTAATTTTAAACGGACCGGTGCCCACTGCTTTAGTGCGCATTTCGTTGCCGTATTTTTCTACCGCTTCTTTTGGAAACACTGCCGCAAATGGCGTTGCCAGCAACTGAAGAAAATAAGGAACGGGTTTTTCCAACAAAATTTCGAGCGTGTAATCGTCTAATACATTCACGCCCGAAACACCTTCGGGCAAAGGCTGTCCCGAACTTACCGAAACCATGTATTCTTTGCAGCCTTTCACTTTCCCATCGAAAATCCATAAGCCCTGATTGTTGACTTCAGGCTCACAAAGGCGGGTAAAAGTATATTTAAAATCGTGTGCGGTTACTTCACGTCCGGTGCCGTTTTCAAAACAGGCATCATCATGAAACAACACGCCTTTTCTGAGGCGAAAAACAAAGCGCATAGCGGCAGAATCCATTTCCCACGATTCGGCAATGCACGGAAGCGGAGTTAGATCGCTTTGTGACATGCTCACTAATCCTTCATATATCTGATTGGTGATGCGATGCCCGCCCACTTCGGTAACATTGAGCGGATAGAGCGAACGGAAAAATTCCGATTCGTTCACTTTAAACATGCCGCCAAAATATTTGCCGCCTTCCGCTTCACGCAGGGTGCTTTCGGTTTTTGGAGTATTATTATTTCCGCAGGAAAAAAAGGAAAAAGCGATAATGGTTAAAAAGGAAAGTTTTTTTAGCATGGAATTTGAAATTTTAAATGATTCACGCAAAGCCGCAAAGGTGCAAAGTTTAAAATTGCCTTGCGCTCATAGTGCCATTGTGTGGTAAATCACTTCTGTCAAAAATAGTTAAGCAGCATAACAAAGTTATACTTTGGTGCGTTTCGGTTGGTATCTTTAGCTTTACAAAAAATTTAAACTCCTTTGAATATGGATTTTTTCCGCAGACATTCTAGAAAGATAATGATGATTGTGGCGCTTCCCGCCATGATCGCGCTTTATGTAGCCGCTACCAACAACAACCTCTATTTCGAAATTTCTAAAAACTTAGATGTATTCGCCACACTGTATAAAGAACTCAACACTTATTATGTGGACGATGTAGAGCCTTCGAAAATTATGCGCACCGGCATTGATGCCATGCTCGAATCGTTAGATCCCTACACCAATTTTATTTCTGAAGACGAAATAGAAGACTATCGTCTGCAAACAACCGGAAAGTATGGTGGCATTGGCGCGCTTATCAGAAAGATAGACGACTTTGTGGTGGTGAGCGAACCTTATGAAGGATATGCCGCACACAAAGCGGGCATGATGGCGGGCGATAAAGTGATGCTCATCGAAGGGCAGGAAGTGAAAGGCAAAACCAGCGATGAAGTGAGCAAAATGCTGAAAGGACAAGCGGGCACTTCGGTAAGTGTAACAGTGCTCCGACCGCAATCGGACGGCTCGGAAAAATCTATTGTGCTCACCCTGACGCGCGAAGAAATTAAACTGCACAATGTGCCTTATTCAGGAATGATAAACGAAACTATCGGATATATACGTTTGGCGAATTTTACCGAAAACGCGGGTAAAGAAGTGCGCGAAGCTTTTGAAAAACTGAAACAGGAAAATCCCGAAATTAAAGGTGTGGTGTTTGATGTGCGCGGCAATCCGGGCGGCTTGCTCAATGAAGCGGTGAACGTATCAAACGTGTTTGTGGACCGGGGCAAAGAAATTGTGAGCACCAAAGGGAAAGTGAAAGAGTGGGATAAAGTTTTCAAAAGTCTCAATCCTGCTGCCGACCCTTTGATTCCGATTGTGGTATTAATCAACAGCACGTCTGCTTCGGCTTCTGAAATAGTTGCCGGCTCTATTCAGGATTTAGACCGGGGCGTTTTGGTGGGGCGCAAAACTTTCGGCAAAGGATTGGTGCAAACCACCCGTTCGCTTTCTTATAATTCAAAACTGAAAGTAACTACCGCGAAATATTATATTCCGAGCGGCAGGTGCATACAGGCAATTAATTATGCCGAAAAAGACGAAGACGGCAGCGTGAAAAGTATTCCCGATTCTTTGAAAAATGAATTTAAAACTGTTGGCGGAAGAATAGTGTATGACGGTGGCGGAGTGGACCCCGATGTAGAAGTTACTCCCGAAAAACTCAGCGCGATTACTATCAGCCTGCTCAACAAAAATCACATCTTCAATTACGCCACATTGTATCGCACCAAAAATCTTTCTATCGGAAGCGCCAAAGATTTTAAACTGTCTGAAGCCGATTACAACGATTTTATAGTGTATCTGAAAGACAAAGAATACGATTATAAAACCCGCTCAGAAGAAATGTTGGAAGACTTCAGGAAAACTGCCGAAAAAGAAATGTATTTCGATGCCATAAAATACGACCTCGAAAAAGTGGCGACCAACATGATGCACGACAAGGAAAAAGATTTGGTGAAATTCAAAGACGAAATCAAATCTATTTTGGAAGAAGAAATTGTGAGCCGCTATTTCTATGGCAAAGGCAGAACCGAAGCCTCTTTCAACAGCGACAAAGACATGCTCGAAGCCGTAAAAATTCTAAGCGACAAACCCCTTTACTACTCCATCCTTCAGGCTGCCGCTTCGGGTAAGAACGGCAATGGGGAGAAGAAGAATTAAGGAAATGTTTTCTGATTTTATCACATGGATGGCGCAGTAAAAAATAAAGCAGACATTATTCGTGTTTTAAAACAGAACAGCGATGTGGATTTTTATATTGAAATAAAGCCCGAATTCAAAACGCTCAATAAATTTATTGGAAAACACATCGTCAATCAGGTAGAATATGTCTCCCTCGCTGCTTGATTTTTTGAAACACTTCATCAACGAATGTGAATATATTGTTCGGACAAAACAGGACAAAAGCCGCGAAGAACTGTTGGATGATGAAACCTTGAGCCGGGCAATAATCAGAAGCCTTGAAATTTAATTATAGGTGAAGCATAGGTTTGTTGCTGTTTTGTGAAGCTCCCGAACGCTCACTCTATAAACCGGATTTCACAAACCAACTTGTCACGAAAATCGCGCGAAATAATTAATCACAAACTACCTTTGCCCCATGAAAAAAGTTTTTCTCTTTTTAGTTACATGCATAGTTTGGCTTAATGTCGCGGGGCAAAATCTTGCAGAGCGCTTTCAACATCACGTTTATTATCTCGCTGACGATTCGCTGAAGGGTAGGCTTGCCGGCTCGAAAGGCGAGGCAATGGCATATCGCTACATAGCCGATGTAATGCAGCAATATGGCTTGCAACCCAAGGGCGCAAAAGATTTTCTGCAAGCCTTCAGTTTCAGTTATGGAAAAAAAGCGGGCGAAAATAACAGCCTCAACATCAACCATGTTTTTTACCGGATGGATGCCGAATATTTTCCTTTCGGCTATGCCGCCAGCGATTCTGTTTCGGCAAAAGCTGTTTTTGTGGGTTACGGAATGGTTTCTGAAAAACCAAAATTCGATGATTACAAAACCGCTCAATTTTCAAAAGGAAATATCGCTGTTATAAAAATCGGTGCGCCCGAAGGAAAAAAGTTTGAAGCCGCCAACACTAAATATAACAAGCTGTATGACCGAGCCAAGCTTGCCGAAGAAAAAGGCGCTTCGGCAGTTATCTTCATCAGCACCGAGAGCAAGATTCCTGAGCCGGATGCGCAAATGAAGGGCAGACAAAAATCGCTTTCCATTCCGGTGGTGTTTTTAAAAAATCATATCTGGGAATTTCTATCCAAAGAATCAGCCCTTGCGGCAACTATCGTCAGCGATATTCAGCAAATGAATTACACTGCGCACAATGTAGCCGGATATATTGACAACAATGCCAAAAAAACCATCGTGTTCGGTGCGCACTACGACCATTTGGGTAACAACGAGTTTCACAATTCCATGCTGAGAGGCATTGACGATATTCATAATGGCGCGGACGACAACGCCAGCGGTGTGGCAATGATTTTAGAATTAGCCCATCATTTCAAACAAAACGGACCCTTCAACAACAATTATCTTTTTCTCGCTTTTTCGGGCGAAGAAGTGGGCTTGTTAGGCTCGGCCCATTATGTTTCAAGCCCAACCATTAATCTCGATGATGTGAAACTGATGCTCAACTTCGATATGGTAGGCAGATTGGATGATAAAAAAAATCTAACTATTAACGGAACGGGCACGGCAACGCAATTTTCTGTGCTCGACAGAATATTTGTTGACAGCATCAAAATTTCAAAAAACGAAAGTGGTATTGGTCCTTCCGACCACACTTCGTTTTATCTGAAAGATATTCCCGCGCTTCATTTTTTTACCGGCACTCATGCCGATTACCATAAGCCGTCTGACGATGCCGACAAAGTGAATTATACGGGCATGGAAAGTATCTCGAAATATGTAGCCTTGCTGGTGGACAGCCTCAATCAATATTCCGAATTGTCGTTCACGAAAACCAAAGACAGCCATTCTACATCGAGCGCCAACACGGGCTTTAAAGTTACCTTAGGTATTTTTCCGAGCTACGGATACACCGGCACGGGCGTTAAAATTGATGGCGTAACCGAGGGCAGACCGGCACACCAAGCCGGTATGTTAAAGGGCGATATTATTATTCAGTTGGGCAAAATCAAAATTAACGACATGCAAGATTATATGAAGGCGCTATCGCTGTTTAGCAAAGGCGAAAAAACCAAAGCCACGGTGCTGCACAACGGAAAGCAAGTGCAGATGAAAGTAGTGTTTTGACAGGGGAAAAATTGTATAATTTAGTCTCAGCAAGTTGCCCTCCGTTTTATATAGGCTTTAAATAGCCCACGGTTTAAACCGTGGGCTATTTAAAGCCGGTTAAAACTCTGGGATATTTAACCCGAAATATGCAATAAGAATACACTTACGTTTCGAGACACTGAAAATTA
>CAZFFP010000122.1:0-6355 GCA_964518215.1 uncultured Chitinophagaceae bacterium | reverse complement strand
TTGAACAGCGCATTGATTTTAATTTCGGTTTTCACAATTTTATTCCACGTATCGAGATAATATTCGAGATACTTCGGAAGGATTTGTCTGCCGTATTCCATACGCCTGTTGAAACTTTCATCGTTGTCGAAAGCATCGCGGTGGCGTTTCAGTTCGTATTCAAAATCGTTCACCAAAACTTCTACAGACGGAAATTGCTCTGTGCCGCTCTCCTGCATTTTTTTGAAGAAGCGATGCAGCGCGGCATGAACGGCAGAGCCGAAAGTCATGGCTTCGTTTTTCGCCTGCGGAATGCGCAACACATTGTTGTAATAAAAACTCAAAGGGCATTTCAGATAAGTGCTGAGGGCGGTTACGCTGAGGCGAAAATCTTCTAAAGTTTTTTCCAAAAATGCACGCTCCACCAATTTCACTTCGGGCAGTTGCTCTTCCTGCATCGCCAGGAGATGATACTCGCTCATGTCGGTTGCATCGAGTTCGATGCGCTGCTCCTGCGCCTGTTCGCTTTCCAACAATTCGGCAACAAAACGGCTTTTCTCCAAGTCTTTTCCTTCGTTGTTGCTTTCGGCATAGCTGATGTGCAGATGCTCTTTGGCGCGCGTCATCGCCACATAAAACAACCTGCGCGATTCTTCCGATTCATCGCCTTCCTTGTGCGCGGGCAGCATGGTATCGGGCAGCGTGAAGGTGTTGCTTCTTCCGGCTTTGTCCCACGAATTTTTATCGCAGCCCATCAGAAACACGCGCTCAAATTCCAATCCTTTCGATGAATGCGCGGTAACGAAATTCACGCCCTTTTCGGTAACCGAAGTATTTTCCAAACCAATACCCAAATCGTATTTGCGATAGAGCGCGAGCGTTTGCATCAGCCCCGCAATATCGAGCGTAGTGTTTTTCAGCGTTTCACTTTTTACGAAATCGTAAAACGTGTGCAACTCTTCCAACAAACGGATTTTTTCGGGCGAAGTCATCACATAGCGCAATATACCTCCGCGCGTAATAATTTTTTCAATGAGCAGTTGCAGCGAAATATTGTGTCGCTCTTTGATGTAGTATTCCATATCATCGCTGAGGCGTTTGAGCGCTGAATATTTTTCGTTGGCTTCTACATTGAACAAATCGGCTTGCGCTTTGCCTTGCTGCTTCTGAATTTCTTTGCGCCAGAACAACGGATTTTTATACGTGCTGTTCTGCCTGATATGAATGGCGATTTCGGCAATATGCAACGAATCAATTCCGAACCACGCCTGATGCAGAATTTCAAACAATAAATCTTCGCGGCTGAACGGCTGCTTCGATTCGGCATCAATGTATTCTAATATTTTCAGAATGTTCAGAATGAAAATGCTTTGCAGAATATCGGCTCGCTTGCGGGTGTTCACCGGAATATTTTTCAAACGCAACAGCTTCGCCAACTCTTCGCTTTGCCTGTGATTGCGATAAATCACTGCTACTTCATCTAAAGGAAAATTTTCGTTTTTCAACCGTTCAATTTCATTGGCAATGGCGGCTGTTTCTTGCGCCAGATTAGGATACAAGCGCACTTCGGGCTGCACAACAGATGCACCAAACTTCGGATGATTGGCATTTAGATTTTTATCAAGCCCTTGTATTTTTTTAATGAGCCGCTCTTCGTTTTTGTCAATGAGATGTTTCGACAGGTCGAGAATATTTTGCGAAGAACGGTAGTTGTCGGTCATCACTATAGTGGTAATGTGGTCTTTATAATCGAACCAAAAATCCATGATATTTTGCACGTTGGCGCCCTGAAAGCGATAGATAGATTGGTCGTCATCGCCTACCACCAACACGTTGGGCTTACCTTCGTTCACGGGGCTGGTGATGAGTTGTTTCAGAATGGCATTTTGCGAGCCGTTGGTATCCTGATATTCGTCCACCAAAAAATATTGAAACTGCTCCTGATAGCGCGCCAGCAGATAACTTTCTTTCTTGAACGCATCGAGCACCCACACAATCATGTCGTCATAATCGTAGCGTTTCAATTCGCGCATCAGGCGCTCGTAGTTGGCAAACTCACCGGCAGCGGCTTTCAGTTCGTTCATCTTGCGCACTTCGGCATCAATTTTATCCTGCTTCACATCGCCCGGTTGGTTATTGCCGCTTTTGCGCTTGTAAATAAATGCTTCTCTGGTGGGAAGTTCGGCTATGTAACTGTCGGCTTGTTGCACGATGTAGTTGTAGCTCCAGTCTTCGGTTTTCATCAACTGAAACAATTTCTGCAAACGGAACGAATCGTAATACACTTCGCCTGTCCATCGTTTCAGCGGATGCTCTTTACCGAAATTGTCAATGAGTTTTTCAATCAGTTGCTTTTGTTCCAATTCTGAAACGGGCTGCAAATCTCTGATGCCGAAATAATCGAGATTGTCCTGAATGACTTGATTGCAAAAAGCATGAAACGTGAAAATGCCCACCTTGTAAGCATCGGGACCGATGAACTGCAACAAGCGTTTTCGCATCGCCACCGTGCCCGCATCGGTATATGTGAGGCACAAAATATTATCGGGACGTGCATCGGTTTTCAAAAGAATATTTCCAATGCGTGCAGCCAAAATCTGTGTTTTACCTGTGCCCGGACCGGCAATAACTAATACGGGACCATCAATGGTTTCAACGGCTTGGCGCTGGGTGTCGTTGAGTTTGTTATATGCTTCGAGAAAAGATTGTGTGATGTTGGGTTTCATTTTTTGCGATTTGCGGTGATACGATTTGCGATAATACGATTTGCGATTTTCGACTTTATTAGTTGACAGATTAGTTTTGCTGGTTAGCCAAATGTTACAATCAATGCTTTCTGTCTTTCATCCCCCTGCCCCCTATCGCTCTCGCACAAATCTACACTCAAGGGGGACTTTAACTTACTCTTTCTTTTAAACTTAATCCCTATTCAGCAAAGTAGTAACAAAAGTCTGCCTTCTAAAATCTAAATTTCAAAATCAAAACCTCTGCTATTTAGCTTTGCAATATAAAATGAAACGAATGAAAATCGAAAGGGCAGGTTTTGATGATATTGCTGCATTGAACATTTTGGTGAACAGTGCTTATAGAGGAGATTCATCGAAAATTGGCTGGACTACAGAAGCAGATTTATTAGGAGGCATCAGAGTAGATGAAACATCGCTCAGAGAAATGCTTGAAAGGGAACATGCACAAATTTTGAAAATGATAGATGATTCAGGCGAAATGATAGCCTGCGTTTATATAGAAAAGAAAAACGAACGATTGTATCTCGGTATGCTCACTGTTCAACCGGGTTTGCAGGCAAAGGGCATCGGGAAATTTTTAATGCACGAACTTGAAAATGAAGCACCGCGGCTACATTGCAAGTCAATCTATATGACAGTAATTTCCGACCGAACAGAACTCATCGAATGGTATGAAAGAAGAGGCTACCACTTGACCGGAGCCACAGAACCTTTTCCGATGAATAATCCTAAATATGGTTTGCCCAAAAAATATCTGGAGTTTGTAGTAATGGAAAAGAATCTGCCAATGGTTTGAAATAAGTATAGCTTCTATTCTTTCAAGTTTCATGATTAATTCCTTTATTCATTTTGCTTTTATCTGGAAGAAACTTGTTTTAATAATTTTTTAACCAAACATTTTTTCATTTTAATAATCTTCTGAAACTGTTGATTTTTATAGGTTTCTGGTCATTTCATGCAAATTAATATTTAACAAAACAATCCAATGTTTAAACAATATTTTCTTTCTCATGTTAGTTAGCCAAAATCATTTAAAAATCTCAAAAACAAAAAAAAATGAAAAAGAACCTTCTACTTATCTTATTCGCGTTTTTCGGCACCACAGTGTCGTTTGCGCAAAGCGCCCGCCTGCAGGTGATACACAACTCTGCGGATGCTGCGGCTGCAACAGTTGACGTTTATGTCAACGGCAACATGTTTTTAAACGACTTTGCTTTTCGCACGGCTTCTCCTTTTGAAACCGTTCCTGCGGGTGTTCCACTCAGCGTTGCCATTGCTCCCGGAAACAGCACATCGGTTGCCGATGCAATTGCCACGTTCAACTATACGCTTGCCAATGGTGAAACTTATGTAATAGTTGCCAACGGAATAGTAAGCGGTTCGGGATATACTCCCGCTACGCCATTCGATTTATATGTTTATGCAATGGGTAGAGAAGGAAGCGGCAATGCTAATCAAACCGATGTATTGGTGTTTCATGGCGCAACCGATGCTCCTGTAGTAGATGTTGTTGAACGCGGTGTCGGTGCAGGTTTGATTATTGACGATATGGCTTATGGCGATTTTGCAGGTTATCTCGAATTGCCTGTTGCCGATTACACGCTCGATGTAAGAACCTCAAATTCATTAAATACTGTCGCTTCTTATTTAGCGCCACTTCAAACCCTTAATGCCGGAGGCGCTGCTTTAGTTGTGGTTGCATCAGGTTTTTTAGATCCATCGGTTAACAGCAATGGCGAAGCCTTTGGTCTATATGCTGCACTGCCAACCGGTGGCGCTCTGATTCAGCTTCCATCAACCAACGCAACAAACGGATACTCATTTGTTCAGGTAATTCATAACAGCGCAGATGCCGCTGCTGAAGAAGTAGATGTGTATATCAATGGCGCATTAGCAATTGATGATTTTGCGTTCAGAACAGCTACTACTTTCATTGAACTTCCTTCTGAAATTGATATTGAAGTTGCGATTGCTCCTGCCAACAGCACATCGGTTGCCGATGCCATTGCTACTTTCAATTACACACTTGCAGATGGCGAAACTTATGTAATCGTTGCTAACGGAATTGTAAGCGGTTCAGGTTACACGCCTGCCACTCCTTTCGATTTGTTTGTTTATGGAATGGGAAGACAAGGAAGCCTGAGTGCTTTCCAAACTGATGTATTGGTGTTTCATGGCGCTACAGATGCTCCTGCCGTTGATGTGGTAGAGCGTGGTGTGGGCGCAGGATTAATTATTGATGATTTGGCTTATGGCGATTTTGCAGGTTATCTCGAATTGCCTGTGGCTGATTATACGTTGGATATTAGAACTTCAAACTCCCTTACAACTGTAGCTTCTTACTTGGCTCCATTGGCAACGCTGAATGCCGGTGGCGCAGCATTGGTTGTAGTAGCTTCAGGATTTTTAGACCCATCTGTGAACAGTAATGGCGAAGCCTTTGGCTTGTTTGCCGCTTTACCCACCGGAGGAGCATTGATTGAATTACCTTCCACTGCTGCATCTACAGGTGCATCAAAAGTGCAGGTAATTCACAACAGTGCCGATGCTGCTGCCGAAGAAGTTGATGTATATATTAATGGTGATTTGGCTTTAAATGACTTTGCTTTCAGAACTGCTACGCCATTTATTGACCTTCCTTCTGAAATAGAAATTGCGGTTGCCATCGCACCTTCCAACAGCACATCGGTTGCTGATGCTATTGCAACTTTCAATTACACACTTGCCGATGGCGAAACTTATGTAATCGTTGCCAACGGTATCGTAAGCGGTTCAGGATATAGTCCTGCTACTCCATTCGATTTGTATGTGTATGGCATGGGCAGAGAAGCCAGCGGCAATGCCAATCAAACCGATGTATTGGTGTTTCATGGCGCAACCGATGCCCCTACCGTTGATGTGGTGGAAGTATTGGCAGGAGCCGGAACCATCATAGATGATTTGTCTTACGGTGATTTTCAAGGCTATTTAGAACTTACCACAGCCGATTATGAAATTGAAGTAAGAGACGAAACCGGTGCAACAACCGTAGCCTGTTACAGCGCGCCTTTGGCTTCATTAAATCAAGGTGGCGCAGCTTTAATTGTAGTAGCCTCAGGATTTTTAGACCCTTCCGCTAATAGTAATGGCGCAGCTTTCGGGTTGTTTGCCGCCTTGCCTGCCGGTGGCGCATTGGTTGGTTTGCCTGCCTGCACTACCGTGAGCACACAAGATATTAAAATAGATTTTTCTTTGAATGTTTATCCCAATCCGGTCAATGGTAATTCAGTAAATATTTCTTCTAATGAAAATATTACCGGAGCCATTTTAATTGATATTGCCGGAAGAGAAATTCTGAATGAAAAATTTTCGAACGTTACTTCCGCGTTGTTAAATATTCCTTCAAGTGCTTCCAAAGGAATTTATATCATGCAGGTTCAAACAGAATCATCAGTTAAGAATTTAAGATTGTTGGTGGATTAGTTAGTGGTTTTGTTTTTATAATTGAAGCCCTCGCAATTGCGGGGGCTTTTTATTTTGGCGGAAGAAGACTTGAATCATTTGTTAGTCATGAAAATACATCCGGGCTTTTTTAGGGTCAATTCCATTTTTTGTGGAGTAACAGATAAAAGATTAGATTTCGGGTATAA
>CAZFFP010000121.1:0-6358 GCA_964518215.1 uncultured Chitinophagaceae bacterium | reverse complement strand
GCAAAAAATATTATGACGCGAGGAAGAAAAAGAATGAGGAGGGAGAAGATTAAGTTCTGTTTGTTTGAATGAATAACTTGCCGTATTCTATTCCGGTAATATGGCTGTCGCACCAACAAACAAAATCTATATAGTTCATTGCCATTTTTTCTTTCGGGTCTTTTCTGATTTCCGAAAGTTCTGATTTTAGTTTAGAAAACAAACTTGCCAATTGGTTTTTATTCAGTTCTTTTTTATTGAAATTTTTGAAAAAACTAATCAGCCGGGCTTCGTATTTGAATTGGTGCCTGCGTTGCAGTAAAAATCTACGGGTAGATTTGGTCATGTAGTCGAACAAAAAGAAATTACCCATTTCAAATTGAACAATCAATTTCAATATACGTGCTCTGATGTAATATTGGTCGCCCGTGGTGGCTTCCGTATCGTTTATGAGTATATCCGCCCAACGGTCCGCCTCTTTCAGATTTCCCTTGGCAAAACTGATGTAAGCAATATTGTAAAGCATCACCAATTTCAAAAAGCGATTCATTTTATTTTCATACATTCGGAATCCTTCCTGAATTTTTTCAATTACATCTGTGGCTTTTTCCCATTGTCCGGTATTGCCGTAAATGGCAAGTTCTATAGAATTAGCGTAACTGAAAATTCGAACTTTAATGTTTTCTGAAACACTATTTTCCTGTGAAAAAAATTTCGGGGCTTCTCTGATTTTTTGAATAGTTTCAAAAACTTCGTTGTCGAACTTTCTTAAATTGAAACACGCCACCAACACATTATACAAGGCACCGAGATACGATTGCAAATTTGCTTTTATCATGGGCGGATACGATTCGTAAAGTAGAACAATGTCGTTTCTGAATTGAAAAACTTTATCCCAATCGCCTTCATAACTGAAGTAATTTGACTTTGCAGATAATATATACACCTGGGCATAAAAACTTTTAGCCAATGAGCTGTTTTGAAACAGTGGATTCCCAATAATTTCTAACAATTGCGTATGAATATCTGAGGTATCTGAAGAGCCTTTTTTAGTGGCGACCCAATAGGTATGAGCATTGTAAAACCATGCGTTTTCCTCTTCTTCAAGAATGCGTAAAATACTTGTGTTTTCAAACAATACCGCCTTTATGTCTTCGAGCGAATTATCGGCAAAACTGTTAATGTCATAAAGTCTTTTTACCCAATTTTTTAATTCGAGCAACACAAGATGTTTTTCATGGATAGATGCTATTTCTAATCCTTTATTCACCAATACCCGCGCTTGTGAAAACAAGCTTTTGTTGTATAAAATATCAATCTGCCGAAGCAATCTTTTCAATTTATCGTCAATAGTTTTATCTGCATGAAACTGCTCTAATGCTTTCAGTATTAAATCATACAGATACATTTTAGTATTTCTGACTTGTGTGGGTTTTATTCCTGCTGAAATTGCCGCGCTTTTGATGTCGAATTCTTTTTGTTTTGTAAGAGCATCGAATAATTCCACATAATAGTTTCCCGAACCTTTTTCGTGGAACTGTGTATATCGTTTGAAATATATTTTTTCAGACTTGGAAAGTGACTGAATAAGAACATACAAATCATTGTTTGAATGTTTTGATTTTTCAATCATAAGTGCGAATAATTTTAAAATAGAAACCGGACAAAATTAGGTTTTTTTAGCTTGAAATGCAGCCTTTATAACGCTAAGTTTACGTAGAAAAGATTTTCAGGAAATACACAATCATTTTTTAACTGATAAAATAGAACAAGCACCCATTAAAATCAAATGTATGAAATCTAACTCAATCTTACTTTTTTCCCTATTTCTGTTAACATTTACTAGCCTTTCGGCACAAACCGTTATCGTGGGCTGGGATATGCAGGGCGTATCGGGAAGCGCTGCATCGGCTACTGCACAGTTTATGGCGCAGGGCATACAAACTACTAATAGTGGTGTGCTGACCCGTGGCAGCGGATTAAGCCCGGTTTCTTTGAGCAACTGTTTTCGTTCTTCCAACTGGTCGCAAGGCACAACGGTGCAAGCCGCTGTTAATGACAACTCGTATTTACGTTTTGTAGTAGCTCCCGCAACCGGCTATACGCTTGATATATCTTCTATTCATATTACTTTCCAAACTACTCAAACCGGTCCCGATGAATTTGAACTAAGAAGCAGCACAGATGGATTTCAAACATTTACCAATCATGGCGGATTAAGAAACATAGTCAGCACCAACCCGATAAGTCATGAATTTCAATTTATAAATATTACCGGATCTGCAGTTCCTGTAGAATTTAGAATATATGGTTTTGCCGCTACGAGCAGTTCAGGAAGAGGTCAGGTGCAAAACGCATCGCTGAGCGCGAACGACCCCTACGATATGGCTGTCATGGGCACGCTAACTTTAGACCCCAATGCAGTTATCCAATGTCCTACCGCCAACTTTTCATCTCCATCTTCTTCTTGTTTGGGCGAATCGGTGAGTTTCACGCAATTGTCTTCAACACCTGTAGGAACCACTTTGGTGAGTTATAACTGGAATTTCGGTGATGGCAATACTTCTACTACCGCAAGCCCTAACCACACATTCTTTCAAGCGGGCACTTTCAATGTCAGGCTCATTGTAACCAATAGTGATTTTTGCAGTGATACACTGACCAATCAAATTGTTATCAATGCTCAATTGAGTGTTTCTATTGATGCGATTAATACTGCATATTGCGAAAACTCAGGCGATGTGGCGCTTACAGGAAATCCATCAGGCGGAACATTTTCGGGTGCCGGTGTGTCGGGAAACATTTTCTCCCCGTCTGCTGCAGGTGTTGGCGGTCCATATAATATTACCTATCAGGTAGGCTCGGGAGCTTGTTCCGGCTCGGCACAAACTTCTACCAGCGTGATACCTGCTCCGGTAGCGGGCTTTACGCAAAGCGCTACTATGCTTACGGCAACTTTTACCAACACTTCAACCAATGCCAATCAATACTTCTGGGAATTTGGCGATGGCAACACGTCCACCCTTCAAAATCCACAACACATTTTTGCAACTGATGGCGATTATACGGTTTGTCTGAGCAGCATTACCAACGGTTGCGAAGATATTTTTTGCCAAGACATTACAGTTTCATCCATTGTTGGGTTGGCTGAAAAAAATACAGAAAACATCAGGCTGTATCCGGTTCCTTTTCAGGATAATTTAAAAATAGATTTTGCAGGTAAAAGCCAAACAAGCATTTCCGTAATCAACACATCCGGACAAATTATTTGGAATGCTGAAAAGGTAAATTCTCCTGTTTCTATTCAAACTTCAGAATGGGCAAAAGGCATGTATTGGATTTTAATTGATAATGCCGAAGGAAGTTCTCAAAATTTCAAAATTGTAAAACAATAAACGAATCATGAGTAACAGGAGAAGCCATATTGCTCTTGTAGTTTCCGGCAGAATATTTCTGCAGGCACTCCTGTTATTGTTGATGTTTCAAAATAATGCTTGGGCACAACAAACCACTATACCGTTGTGTAACCAAACCATACCATATAGTGGAATGACTTATGGCTATTGGTTTACAGCACCTACCGATATGGTTATTTGCGGACTGTATGTGCCCGATTCCATTACTTCCAATACTAATCACTGGGGAGGCGCTCAATGGATTGAAGTAGTTCGCTTCACCGCAGGACCGCCACCCACTTCCGGCACCACCAATGATTTTGTTTCACTTTTCACATCATACGGACAAATTATAAATGGAGTGGTGCCAGCTAATATCGTCATCAATGCAGGCGACCAAATTGGTATTTACGGCTCGCGCGATCCCTTTTGCTACAATAGCGGTTATTGGAATATGTCAACTTCTGACGGAAGATGTGTTACTCAAATCAACGGATTCAATGTATTGCTGACACCCAGTGGCATGTCGCGATGTTTGGTTCAGGAACCCATGAACAGAATTTGGCAGCGCAACAACACTTGGATGAGCCGCGTGTTTTTCGATTATAATTGCTGCGAAACTCCTGTGCCTGGCGATACTATTCAAGGTCCGAGGCAAGTTTGCAAAGGAGATACAAGTACATATTCTATTGATAGTATTCAAGGAGCCGACAACTACATTTGGAGCGGACCCTTCGATGCGGTATTGCTGTCTGGACAAGGCACCCGACAGGCGACTTTCGTTTTCGGAAACAATAATGGCGATTTGTGCTTGAGAGCATCAGGCTCTTGTGGCGATACGATTTTAATTCATTGCATAACGGTGCAAACCATTAAACCTGTGGCAAGTTTCGTAGCGGCTGA
This sequence comes from uncultured Chitinophagaceae bacterium, assembly GCA_964518215.1. Classification (GTDB taxonomy): domain Bacteria; phylum Bacteroidota; class Bacteroidia; order Chitinophagales; family CAIOSU01; genus CAYSGX01. The sequence continues at coordinate 2,081 of CAZFFP010000121.1, read as the reverse complement.
CACGGTTTGTCAAAATCAAACTTTCAATATTTATTACAATGGCACTTCTGCCAACAATATTGTTTACAACTGGAATTTCGATGATGCAAATATTATAAGCGGAAGCAGCAGCGGTCCTTATGAAATTGTTTTTGAAAACGAAGGAAACAAAACCCTGCAATTGCAAATTACTCAACAAGGATGTGCTTCTGAAACTTTTTCAAAACAAGTTTATGTGGCAGGTTTGCCTATCGTAAATTTTTCATTGAGTAAGGACAGTGTCTGCCCTGGCGAAACTATAGAAGTCATTACATCGGGCGCATTGCATGAAATTTCACAATGGAACTGGGACTTCGGCAATGCTATTGTCGAATCAGGAAACAATGAAGGACCCTTTCGTATCAGTTTTGAAACACCGGAATATCAAAGCATTCGCCTCGAAGCTGTGCATCCGTGTGGTGTTATTGTGTATTCAGATTCTGTTTGGGTGAAAAATATTTCTTCGGAAAGCATTACTGCCACAAACCTTACCGGCTGCGAACCATTGACTCTTACTCTTGAATACAATGCAAGCAATGTTGTTTCGGTGGAATGGACATTCAGCGATGGTTTTGTGTCGTCCGATAATCCTGTTACTCATGTTTTTTATGCAGGCATGCACGATGTATCACTTGCGGTTGAAGATGCCGAAGGATGTTCGTTTCTCATCACCGAGCAAGAATTTATTCGTGTATTTTCTATTCCCATAGCAGCATTTGATGTTACACCCGACATTAATGACCCTGTTCGATTAAATGAAGCATCTTTTTCTTTCAACAATCAATCGCTTCATGCCGATAATTATTTCTGGCAGTTTGGAGACGGCAACGAATCGGCAGTAATGAATCCGGTTCATTTATTTACCGACACCGGCAGTTTTACGATTACTTTAATTTCGTCTGCCGAATACTTGTGTTTCGATACCACCACACTTGCCTCAATTGTGGTAATTCCGAATGCTTCGTTTTATGTTCCTAATGCTTTTACTCCCAATGCAGATGGCGTAAACGATGTGTTTGCCATTTACGGACCCAAAGAAAATTTGCGGCATTTCAATGTTGCTATTTTCGACCGATGGGGAAGTAAAATTTATGAAGCCGAAGATGCCTCATTTGAATGGAATGGAAAGGTGCATGGGAAGCAGGCTCCGGCAGGGGTTTATGTTTATAATTTAAGTTTCGTTGACGGCAGTCAGCAATACCGACTAAAAGGCTCTGTAACATTAATCAGATAATTATGAAAACAAATTTGCAAATCGCTCATTATCAATATACTTTCCAAAGTAAAGTGTATTCACACCAACAATGGTTTCACTTTTTTAAAAATAACATCATGAAAACATTTTTACAAACAATTCAAAAATCAATATTCGCTTTTGCTATACTATTGATTTCAAGTGCTTCCGTCAATATACTTCAAGCGCAAACCACAGTTGACTTTACCACAGCAGGAACCACCACATGGCAAGTTCCCGCAGGTGTTACGTCCATAACTATAGAAGCTTGGGGCGCTGGGGGCTGCGGGGGGTTAAGAACTACTACTGGAAGAACCGGTGGTGGTGGTGGTGGTGCCTATTCCAGAACCACAGCCGTAGCAGTCAACCCCGGTGATAACATATATATCAATGTAGGGGCAGGAGGAGATGGGACATCTACTACTCCAAGTGCAGGTGGTGATTCTTGGGCTTCCATTAATGCTTTTGCACCTAATAATACCTCTGAAGGAGCATTAGCAAAAGGAGGAGGATCTGTTACGGAAAATAATGCAACCGGTGCAGCAGGAGGAAGTGATGCTTCCGGAATAGGAAATGTTAGACATGGAGGAGGAAATGGTGGAAACGGAACAACTTCTGGTGGTGGCGGTGGTGGGTCTTCTGCAGGAACGTTGAACTTTGGGAATAATGGAGGCACTCCAACTGGTGGAACAGCAGTAACAGGCGGTGGTGCAGGAGGAAATGGGAATAATGGAACTGATGCAGGCGGAAATCCGGGTTTTCCGGGAGGTGAACCTGGAGGCGGTGGAGGTGGTTCAAGAAAAACATTAAGTACAGCAAATGGATTAGG
>CAZFFP010000120.1:0-6847 GCA_964518215.1 uncultured Chitinophagaceae bacterium | reverse complement strand
TTCTTTAAACTTTGTATTCAAATCATACAATCCTATTGCATAATCCGGGTTAAAATCACCATTAGATGCCGTAAACTCAAAGCGCTCGGGCGAACGAAAGTTGCTCATAAAATATTTCAACAATACCTGATGCAGGTCAGAATTGTTGAGAACTAAATTTTCCTGCGAAAGCAATAGGTCTTCACCTTCCTGCTTATTGCCCACCTGATGCACAATGATTTGCTGAATTACTGCTTCTGTATATTGAACCATGTTCATTTTTTCTAAAGGCTCAAAAATAAGCCTTGAGTTTGTTTTCTTCCCGTGTAGTCTTTGCAGTGCCGGGGCGAATTGAAAACATCTATAAAATAGGTTGTCAAGCCTGAGCATAGCCGTCTTTTTAGCACAAGGTCTACCATCATATAAATATTATTGGGCTTAGTTCTAACTATAACAGCAATATTTATTAACTTAGCTTCATGAAAGACAATAAAGCAATAATAGACTTTAATCTGTTAAAAAACTAATATCAGTCAGGCGCAATATTATAGAGGTTAGGGAAAAGAGAGTCAAAAAATTTCCGAATGGTTTAATGAGGGTGAAACTCCTTAAATTTTGGTTAACTGATTTAGTATTAACCAACAAATACGCATGCACGAACGAGAGAAGTAGTTTTTAACTTTTAGTCTTTATTGTAAACATTACCATGATACAAAACTTTATTATCTGTATTTAGTATAAAAAAATGTTGGTAGCCTTTATCCATATCTTGAACAAAACTATACTTTACAAAGGCATATTTCCCATCGGAAAAATCACATTTTGAATAGAGTTCTTTTTCTTCATCGAGTTTACTGTATAGTTCATCACTTGGAAAACCATCTTTAGCAGAATCAAGTAACCCCTGCATTCTATCTAAATAGTTATTATAAACATAGCTACACATTGCATTATTTGTCATTTCCTCTGAAACTATTATTCTAACATCTTCTATTTTATATTTCTGATTATTGTTTTTAAAATACTCTGCTAATGCAGACTTTTGTATTTCTACTTTATCAGTACAACTAAATAGTGTTGTAATTAGTATTATAACTAATGCAAATATTGATTTATTCATGTTAATTTATTTTTTTGTATTCAAAATTATAAGTAAATATTATTAGAAAGAATATAGGGGACTGTATAGCGGACTTTAATCTGTTAAAAAAATAATATCAGTCAGGCACAAAACTCAATGAATACAAGAGGGGAAAACACCGAAAAGTTTCCCCCATAGTTTCCCCCCGCAATGACACAAAAAACAAAACCCCCTGAAAATCAGATGGTTTCATTCGTTTTAGTGTGGTGCAGCGCAAGGAAATTGCCCGTACTGTGGTAAATATCTTCAAAGAACAAATTGAAAGCAAATCACAACACATCGTTCAACTGCATTTCTAACTTCGCATGTGTGGTAAATATCTTCATTTACTTACGATGGCTACAAAGCCTTTGAAATTTCTACTATTGTAGATAGCCACCTGTGCGGGAACGGTGGGGGCTACAAAGCCACTGAAATTCTTACTATAGTAGTAGTGTTTTGTTGTGTCATAAAATTTTCGTTTTTTACACTATGGCTCGTCATAGTTTTGACAAGCCGATTTATCTAAACTATGGATATTTATAGTTTAAGAAAATAGATTTACTTAAACTATGAAGGTTTATGGTTAAGTTTATTTTGTTTTTTAAAGCTCAGTAAAATGGGTTTTGCAAATCACTTGAAAAACAGATTAGTTGCATGATTTTATAAGATATTTTTGTATTGAGGTATTAAGGGAAACGTTTCGGACGTAGATGCTGGGAGTGTGAAAGCACGGCACAGGGTCGCCACTTAATACCTTTTTTTCTATCCAGATTTCGATTCCTTAAACGGAGATGCTTTTTTAAAACCCAAACAAATTCCATAATTTTAAAATACTAAAACAGACGCGGAAATGACCTTTCAGGAACGAGCAAAATTAGCAATGGAACAATTGGCTAAACAGCCGCCACTTACTTACAAGCAGAGGGTCGGAGGTTCGAATCCTTCTGCACCCACAATAAAATCAAGGGTTTCAGAGTTTCGGCTTTGAAGCCCTTTTCAATTATACATACAATTAAACATACAAATTCGGAGATAAACGGCATTATTCCATTAAGAGCAAAACTGTTTTTTATCATGTGGACAAGTAGTATCTCCTAAACTGACAGTAAGAAAAAATCAGCAATTGATTCTTCTGCTTGTTACCTGTTTTCTTGCATTGGATATTTTGGCTTCTGAAAAAATACCATAATTTTAGTTATGAGATTGTCAGTTCATTTCAAGAAACAAAAATCTTCTTAATGAAAACAGCATCTGATTTGCAGTTCAAAACAGGCGATATTATAAAAGCAAAAGTAACGAGCATGCCCAATATAATTCATTCGGGCATTGTGGTGGTGAGCGAAGGAAAAGTTATGATAGCCCATAATACACCATCTCGAAAAAATTCGTCCGGTGGAAATATAGTAGCCGAGCAAAGTTTCGATGCGTGGGGCAGAAGAACTGTCACAGGCACACCCTTAGCGTGGCTCTACAGAGGCTACACAGGTCATGAACATTTAGACGAGTTCGGCTTAATCAACATGAACGGACGCATGTATGACCCCATAGTAGGTCGTATGCTCTCGCCTGATAATTATGTTGTGAACCCATTCGGCACACAAGCATACAACAGATATAGTTATGTGTTTAATAACCCGTTATCTTATGTTGACCCTGACGGAAACGAACCCGTAACGATAGCGCTTATCATCACCGGTGCGGTTTTGGGCGGTTATTTTGGCGGGGCGCTTGCATCAGACAACTGGAACCCGGTTAGTAAGCAATACTGGCAGGACGGGTGGCAAGGGTTTACCGCGGGCGCTGTTATTGGCGCTGCTTTGGGAGGCGCTACTGGAATGACGATTGGTGCGAAAGGATTGGCAGGGTTAGCGGGCGCGCAAAAAGCTTTTGTTACCGGCACTTATTCGGGAATGATAAACATGCTTTCGAGCTACGACTCCGAGCAGGGCGGGCTTGCTTCATTAGCTTATTTCGGGGCGGGCTTTGCCGGTGGCTACGGAAGCGCGGCTATGGGTAAAGTTGCAGGGCTATTTGTGGGTAATGTTACAAACTGTCACCTACCTTTAAAAAAATAAAATAAGAATCTATATTTTATTAGGGTTCAGTTCAATCAAAACTGTAAAAAAGTAAAAAAGCGTTCCGAAAAGCGGAACGCTTTTTTGTTTTAAAACAACAGAAAACAAAGGATACAGGATGTAGTTTTACCCCTCGTGTTTCAAATTATCACCTGAGCATTATTTTTAAGTAATAACTTGAAAAGCTAAAAAAACATGAAATGTTATCATTGTTCAGATGTGTGCATAAAGAAAGGGAAAACCAAAGCAGGCATACAGAAATACCGTTGTAAAGGATGTGCCAGATACCTACTGGAAAATTATAAAAACAAGGCATGGCATCCTGAAACGAATGAAAAGATAATTCGTTGCTTAAAACAAAGTTGCGGTATAAGAGGCACAGCATTTATAATAGCCATATCATCTGTTACCGTTATCAGGAGAATAAAATTATTGGCAGAAAAAATATCAAAACCCATATTAAAACTACGCAGAGAATATGAAGCCGATGAGTTGAAAACCTATATCAGAAAAAAGAAAAACGAGCAATGGGTAATTTATGCCATAGACAGAAAAACAAGGCAGGTAGCAGATTTCAGAATAGGCAGAAGAACCAAGCGCAATATAAAGCCTGTCATAGAAACACTGCTGCTTTCAGAAGCAAAGAAAATATATACCGATAAACTAAACATATACCCTTCATTAATACCCCGCCAGCAACACAAAGCCGTTGCGCACAATATCAACTACATAGAACGAAAAAACCTGAACCTCAGAACCCACATCAAAAGGCTTTCGAGAAAAACCCTATGTTTTTCAAAAAGCATAATAATGCTTACTGCCATAATGAAAATATATTTTTGGGGATAAGCAAAAGTTAACAACAAACAGAATCCGCTACGCCCCATAATAATACCCGCCCATCAAATCCTACCAATCCCACCCGTCAATGCCCATGTGCGCGAGCCTGCAAAATCCGGGCGGAGCCTTCGGATTTTGCGGTTCATTTGGTGTATTTTATGCCGAGCTTGTCGTGGTATTTTCTTCTAAAGAAAAGTAACAAGAAAACTATAAGCTCGTTTTAGAATTACGCTCCAAATAATTTTCAATCGAAGTTTTGCTGTAATAATTTCTGCCTCCCAATTTACTATACTTGATGATACCCTCACACCTCAGTTTCCACAAGGAGGTTGTTCCTTTTTTCAAAAGCTCTTTTGCCTGCTCCTCCGATAACCATTCGCCTAAATCAGTATTGTGAGTTACCGGCAAGTTTTGAATCATGCTCGAAATTCTATCAATTTTTCGGTGCAAAGCTGCAAGCTCATCTTTTAATTCCTTACTCATAATGCAAAATTAAATTTTGCTGCATGGGGTATTCTATCTTAAGAGCTAAGATTTGAATGAATTAAAGGGGGAGGTGGGATGCAAAAAGCAACAAATTCCGTATTTCAAAACTTGCCTGCAAGGAATTCCTTTATTATGCGAATAAGAGTTTTTCTATCAAAGGCAGGATTGAACTCATTTGGGTTGAGATATTGGAACAACGGAATCATCAGGGATAAGCTGTAATCTATACTTTTTTTGCCCTTAACAATTTTATTTACCGGAATAGATTCTATAAAATCGCTCAAGAATTCTCTCTGAATTTTTAACAATGACTCACCGTCTAAAAATAAATATGCTTTCTCAAACGCTATACTCTTCATTAATTCTTCTTTGGAATCAAGGCTATCTCTCCATTTTTCAAATTCTAAAAGCATATTTTCGAATTTACTACTGTATGGTTCAATCATTTCAAAATAGCTGCTATTCAATTCAAATACTATAGGCTTGTCTTTCGTAGTATTTTGTGGAGCGTAAACACCTTTAACAAAATTATCTTTCTGCCGAAATAATTTATGAGCTGCGTTTAGGTGATTAATTTCATCACGAGCTTTTTTAATAAAACTTAAACCTTCTTTCATTTCTATTTCATCTGCTAATCGAAGCATTTCCTTATGTTCATTCAAGACGAACAAAATTTCAACATTTAAAAGAAAACTCTGTGCTTTGAGTTGATTTATCAAAACCACTATTGGTCTCAATTCTCCAGTATTATCTGTTGTAAAAAACCCCGAATATTTATTCAGAAAGATTTCTGAATTGATATAAGGAATCAAAACATCTGCTTTGTATTTGGCATCAGTTAATCTTCGAATAAATCTTTTGAAAAGAAATGTTCCGGTGGAAGGGTGGAACGAATTTCTGCTTTTTATCAATAGTTGAATCTCGTTCAGAAAATAGCGCTCGTATGAATGAGTTTTCTTTTTGAGCAAAAGGTAGGTTTTAACTTTTGAATAAGAAAATCCATTAAAGAGATGCAATGAATTCATTTCATCACTCGAAAGCCTGTCAGAAAACTTTTTGTCTAAAGGATTAATATTAATAACCGCATAATCTCCCGATTCTGTATGATGCAATGCCCAAATGAAAAAATACGCTGTTGATTCAATTTCTATATCTTTAACGGAAACATACTCTCCTATTTCAAATTGCAGTGAATTCAAATCAAGTGGTTTTAGAAAGGTTTATCCTTCATGGGAAATGCAGTTTCAATAAAAATGCATATTTCAAATAACAGTTGGCAAGAGAATCGTCAAAAATCAAACAGTTCTTTCGGCTGTAAATTCAAGGCATCGGCAATTATTTTGACGTGAGAGATGCTCGTGTTTATTTTTCCTAATTCAATTCTGTTTATTTGGCTGATTTCAAGATTTGTCGCATTTGCTAATTCTTCTTGCGAAAGCCCCTTTTCAATTCTTATTCTACGAAGATTTATTCCAAATGATTGTATAAACTGTTCGTGCCGCGTATATTTTTTCACACGGTAAAAAAGAACATTGTATCTAATATTAATTTAGGCAAATTTGCCTATTTCGCAAATTATTGTTTCTTTTGGTATTCAACTAAAACAAAATAATCATGAAAAACAAACATTTTTTAATTTCAGCAACGATACTCAGTATCATGTTCTTGATTGCTGCATGTAACAAGGACAAAGAAGAAAAAGATAAATGCCTTAGTATCACTTGTGAAAACGGAGGCGCTTGTTTCGATGGCGCTTGCGATTGCCCGCCCCACTATAGTGGTGCGCGCTGCCAATTTATAGAGAACCCCTGCTACGGCATTACCTGCCAAAACGGTGGCACCTGCAACACCGGCACCTGCCAATGCCCCGATGGTTTTGTGGGCGCTCTGTGCGAAACCGAAGATTGGGCTTCGAATGTTACCGGTGCTTATGTAGGCGAATACCTGTGGGAACAAACTCTCTACGTGAGCGTAGCACAGGTAACCAAAATTTCGCCTACCAGAATCCGCATTGAAACCAATATCAGTTCTACCCCGGCATTCGAAGCCAATATTATACTCAAATCTCCTTCGGGCTATGCCATCAATATTCCATACCAATCTATGCAGCAGAGCGTATTCTATATAGCGGGCACCTCGGTGGTTGATGAACCCGGTATTCATGGTGCATTTCATACCGCCAACAGGCAGCTTTCATTAACGGCTTATGTGAGTAATGGCGGCAATAATTATTTCATGGCTTTTCAAGGCGTAAAATGATTTCTCTTTAAAGTTTCATCTCTCATTAATTAACGAAAGCCCTTCATTACAGAGGGCTTTCGTTTTTAATTTAAATGTTAAAACT
>CAZFFP010000119.1:0-7099 GCA_964518215.1 uncultured Chitinophagaceae bacterium | reverse complement strand
GTTTATCACCGAATTTGTATGTTTAATTGCATTTATAATTCAAAAGGGCTTCAAAGTCAAAAACTCTAAAGCCCTTTATTTTCAAGCGGACCCGAAGGGATTCGAACCCCTAACCTTCTGATCCGTAGTCAGATGCTCTATCCAGTTAAGCTACGGGTCCGTTTTTTAATTTCAGCGCAAAAATACAATTATACCTTTTGTAAACAAAACCCCCCTCCTGAATCGGGAGTTAAAAGGCATTACCTGGCTCCAAAAAAATTAAAAAAACAGGCTTATTTGACCGAGATAAAATGAACATTTTTGCAAATAAAGCATTTTATAGGAAAACTAGACCATGGCTCAAAAACTTAAGTTCTTTTTTGGTGCAGCGATATTTTTTTTTAGTGTAATTAATCCTGCCTTTAACAGCTCCAACACGCCACCTCTTAGATATACTAATGCTCCCGGAGAGAGCAATTGTGCCTCTTGTCATTCGGGAACGGGCAATCCTAATTTTAATACCGACAATATTATCGCGCTCAATTTTAATGGTAACAACCCCACTTACCAGTCTGGAAATTCTTACAATGTATCATTTATTAATAGCGATGCTACAAAATCACGATTTGGTTTTGAAATGACTGCCCTGGATGTTTCAAATACTGCAGCAGGTGATTTTATTGTAACTAATTCCAACAACACTCAAAGAGGTACCAGTTCGGGAAGAATATATATTCACCACAAAAGCGCTAATGCTAACAATCTCTGGAATTTTCAATGGCAAGCGCCTGCAACTGATGTTGGCGATGTAATGTTTTATGTATCAAGTGTTGCAGGCAATTCCAACAACAGTTCATCTGGCGATGCAGTGTATGTGGACACGTTCATTATTCGCTCCGTTCCTCCTACCATAGCAAATTTTACTGCCAGCACGAATAGTGTTTGTTCGGGTACATCGGTGATATTTACAGACAATTCATCTTCAGATGCCAATTCATGGAGTTGGAATTTCGGAAGCGGCTCCTCTCCTGCTGTTGCAACAGGAAAAGGTCCTCATACAGTTGTTTACAACACTTCAGGTCAGAAAAATATTTCATTAACTGTTACAGGCAATACCGGGCAGGTTACTGAAACGAAAAATAATTTCATTACCGTTAATGCACTCCCAAATGCTTCAGCAGGAAATAATGTTTCTATTTGTGCGGGTGGACAAATTCAGTTGAGTGCTTCGGGGGGCGCAAGCTATCAATGGAGTCCGTCAAATAATCTTTCGGCAATTAATGTTGCCAATCCTATTGCTTCACCAACTGCCACTACCACATATACAGTTACCGTTACTGATGCCAACAATTGTTCTGCTTCTGCTCAGGTAACAGTTACAGTAAATTCATTGCCCGCTGCCAATGCAGGAAGCAATGTAACTGTTTGTAATGGGGGCAGTGCACAACTCAACGCTTCAGGTGGTGTGAACTATTTATGGAATAATGATGCAACGCTATCAAATCTGAATATTGCCAACCCAATAGCTACACCTACCGCTACAACAACTTATACCGTAAGCGTAACTAATGCCAACGGCTGCACCGCCTCTGATACAGTTACAGTAAGTGTATCAAACATCCTGGCAATTGCCGTTTCGCCCGACACTGCGCTGTGTGAAGGCGAAAGTGTGTTATTGTTTGCTTCTGGAGGCAATACTTTTTCGTGGTCGCCAGCAACTACTTTGAACGACTCAACGATAGCAAACCCATTGGCAAATCCTACTGAAAACACTATGTATAAGGTTACTGTTTCTGATGGAGTTTGTGCAGATTCTGCAACAGTTTTTGTAAGAGTTGATGAGCCTTTGATTGCTGATATTATTCCGGATACCACCATTGTATCGAGTGGAGCATTACCACAAATTCAATTATATGCTTCCGGAGGCAATTCATATACTTGGTTGCCTGCCGATGGGCTAAACAACTCTTCTATTGATGCTCCCATATTAGACCTAAGCGCGTTGAATATTCTTTCAGATACTACACTTATATATTCGGTAGAAATTTCAGAAGGCACTTGCAGTGAAATTTTATCGGTAGCAATCAGTGTTCAGTTTATAACTCCGGTTTTTGAAACTATCCGTGAAGGAGGAATTTCAGTTTTTCCAAATCCTGCATCAGAAAATATTTTTATCAGATTTGAAAATGGTCTAAGTGCAGAATCTGTTTCACTATTTAACCCAACCGGTCAATTATTAAATGTTCTATTGGTGAAGAAAGAGGATGATATGGCTATAGATATAAGAGATTTAAGTTCAGGAATTTATTTTCTGAATATTCGTGCAGGAGAACAAGTTATTCACCGAAAGGTTATGGTGAAGTAAGAATAATAGTATGTATTTTCAATTTCCTTAAATATTTGCCATGAAAAACATTCTATTGTTGCCTCTACTAAGCTTTGCATTCTCTATTTCAAATGCGCAAAACTTCCCTGTCGGCAACCGAAACACAACTTTTGTTGATGCTTCCAGAAATAACCGAAACATAGCTGTAGAAATATATTATCCGGCTGCTTCAGCAGGAGCGAACACTCCTGTGGCTTCCGGAGTATTCCCTTTAATGGTGATTGGACATGGCTTCTCAATGGGAGTTAATGCCTATTATAATTTTCGTGATTTTTTTGTTCCTAAAGGTTATATAGTGGTACTTACCGATACCGAAACGGGGCTTGGGGTTGACCATCCGACTTTCGCAGCCGATTTGAATTTCTGTGTTAATCAAATGCAAGATGAAAACACCAATGCAGCATCTATCTTTTTTGAAAAAGTAAAAAACAAAACTGCCCTTATGGGGCATTCCATGGGAGGTGGCGCGAGTTTTCTTGCCGCGGGAACCGGTAATGCGAACATTACTACGCTTATAGGTTTTGCACCGGCAGAAACCAGCACATCGGCTATTCAGGCTGCAACAAGCATCACTATTCCGGCACTGATGCTTTATGGCAATAAAGACAACGTTACACCCCCTGCCAATCATGTAATTCCGATGTATAATAATCTGGCATCATCCTGCAAACACTTGGTTTCCATCACCGATGGAAGCCATTGCGGTTTTGCTTTAGGAAATTTTGCTTGCGATTTTGGCGAAAGCACAGTATGTCCCTTCTGTAGTTTTATCAATCGCACTACTCATCACAACAAAACTTTTGAAATAATGCTACCGTGGCTAGAATTTTTCCTTCAGGGGAATTGCAATGAATGGACCACCTTTGAAACAAAACTCAGCACCGTTAGTGGCATATCTTCTCAAAGCTCCTGCAATTACTCTTTGCCCCAAGCAACCATTACACCTTTAGGTCCGGCTTTTTTTTGTCCCGGTGGAAGCGTTACATTATCAGGAAGCCCTGACTATGAATTTTATAATTGGTCAAATGGAGCAACTACTTCCGACATTGCTGCTGACGTTAATGGAGATTATACTTTAATTGTAACAGACACTTACGATTGTCAAGACACTTCCGCTCCCTTTACTGTTACCGTGTTTGATGTGGAAGCGCCCGAAATTTATCTGCAAAACGACACCTTGTTTACTGATGCAACAACTGTTATTGACTGGTATTTAGATGGCGTTTCGTTGAACAGCACAGATAATTTTATTACATCACTTATTCCCGGAACCTATACTGTTGAAATTATTGACGAAAATGATTGCAGTGCAATATCAGATGATTATAATTTTTTAGTTTCCGAAGCAAAAGACTTGATGGATTTGCGCTTCAGCATTTATCCAAATCCGGTGAGCAATATGATAACGGTTGTATTTCATTCTAAAGAAAAAGTTTTGTTATATATTACAGATATCAACGGTAAAATACTTTATTCTGAAAAAAATATTTCTGAAAATAGTTGGCACATGAATCTTTCTGAATTCCGTTCGGGAATTTATTTGGTTACGCTCGAAACCGAAGTTGGAACATTAAGGAAAAAAATAGCGAAATACTAAGTCTAATTTTTTTGAAATTTTATAATTACCGCACACATTTCAGTAATTACTATCTTTATGCTGCATTTTAGAAAATTAAACTGATAGATTATGAGAAACTCTTCCTTGCTTAAATTAATGTCATTGCTCTTTATTGTAGCATTATTTGCTGCTTGTTCAGGAAATTCAGAACAAAAAGACGAATCTTTCGACTCCTCTTATCAACCCCCTGCTCCTTCAACTAATATCGGCAGTTCTGTGATGGATAATCCCGAGGAAAACTCGCATTATATATGTGTCGACCGTTGCAAAGGTAGTGGCAGCGACCAATCTGGAACCTGTCCTATTTGCGGAAAGGAGTACATTCATAATGACGATTTTCACAAAAATGAACCCGCCCCCCAAATTTCCTTAGACCCCTCTAAGCCCAATAGCCAAACATTTGACCCTTCAAATCTTCCTCCACCTCCAACTGCTACTCAATTATCACCTCAGGAATTAGATGCACTTAAAGCCAAAGGTCCTGAATATACTGCCCATTATACTTGCCCCTCACATTGCAAAGGCAGTGGAGGCGACCAACCGGGCAGTTGTCCTAAATGCGGAACCGAATATGTTCACAACGATGTGTATCATCAGATAACCGGCATGTAGTATAGAAACTGCTCAGATAAAATTTACATTGAAAAAAGAAATCTATCTGATTCGTCATGGCGAAACAGATTTTAACAGAAAAGGTATCGTTCAGGGAAGAGGAGTCAACTCTTCGCTGAACGAAACTGGAAAAAAGCAAGCTCAGGCTTTTCACCAATACTTCAGGCATATTGAATTCGATTTTCTGTTTTCTTCTTCGCTTTTGCGCACACAACAAACATTAGAGCCTTTCAGATTAGAAGGCTACCCGCTTAATATTACCGAAACTTTAGACGAAATCAACTGGGGTATTCATGAAGGAAAAACTTCCGACAAGGAAACGCACCATCAATACAAAGATTTGATTAGGTTGTGGAGCGAAGGGAAAGTTGATGAAAAAATTCCCGAAGGCGAAAGTCCTATAGAATTACAAAAGCGCCAATTAATTTTTCTGAACGAAATACTACCGAAATATCACGGCAAGGTGCTTATTTGTTCGCACGGAAGAGCCATCAGGAGTTTGCTTTGCACTATGTTAGGCAGACCTTTGAGCGAAATGGACACCTTTCCGCATACCAATTTGTCGCTGTATCAATTAATGCATCAGGAGGAAAATTTTACGCTTCAACTCCACAACTACACGGTGCATCTTCAGAGTATATAATTTTTGTGATTTACTGAAATTTTAACCTCCTAACCTGCTCTAAAATCGCTATTTTCGTTTCCCCTCATGATTACTCCCGATACCATTAGAAAGATTACCGAAACTGCTCAAATAGACGAAGTAGTGGGCGATTTTGTGGCATTGAAAAAACGCGGAGCACGATTCATAGGCTTATGTCCGTTTCACAACGAAAAAACTCCTTCGTTTACCGTTACACCTTCGCTAAATATTTATAAATGCTTCGGCTGCGGCAATGCGGGCGATTCCATCAAGTTCATGATGGAGCATGAAAAACTATCATATCCCGATGCGCTGCGTTATCTGGCAGATAAATACAAAATAGAAATTGAAGAATCGGTTTTTAATCCGGTAGATAAAGAAACTGCCGATGAAAATGAATCGCTTTATAACATCAACAGCTTTGCTCAAAAATTCTATACTCATTACCTCTTAGAACAAGAAGAAGGGCGTGCCATAGGTTTTTCATATTTCAAAGAAAGAGGTCTTTCGGAAGAAACCGTCAAAAAATTTCAATTGGGTTTTGCGCCCGATTTTGAAAGCAAACTGTTGCAGTCGGCAGAAACGAGCGGCTTCCGGTTCGATATGTTGCAAAAAGCCGGATTGGCTGCCGAGCGCAAAGGCAGACAGGTAGATTTTTTTAGAAACCGAGTAATGTTTCCGGTGCATAGCATGACAGGCAAAGTGCTGGCTTTTGGCGGCAGAATTCTGAAGAAAGATTCCGGACCCAAATACATCAATACTCCCGAAACAGCGGTTTATCATAAAAGCCAAATTCTCTACGGAATTTATCAGGCAAAAAGCGCCATCAGAAAAGAAGATGAATGTCTGCTCACCGAAGGCTATATGGATGTGATCGCTTTAGCGCAAGCGGGCATTGATAATTCGGTGGCATCATCGGGAACTTCGCTCACACAAGAGCAAGTGCGGTTGATTAAGCGGCTCACCAAAAACATTACCATACTATATGATGGCGACCCTGCCGGTATCAAGGCTGCCTTGCGCGGAATAGATATTATTCTGGAAGAAGACATGAATGTGCGAATTGTGCTGCTGCCCGAACCCGAAGACCCCGATTCGTATATTCAAAATCATGGTGTAGAAAAATTCAAAGAGTATAAAACCAACAACGCCAAAGATTTTATTCTTTTCAAATCGCAATTGCTTCAAAAAGATATTGCGGGCGACCCGGTGAAAAAAACCGAAGCTATTAAAGACATTGTGCAGTCTGTTGCTTTGATACCCGATGCCCTGAAAAGGGCTATGTATGTGAAAGAATGTTGCAGCATTTTTGAAGTGGAAGAGCAAATGTTGCTGAATGAAATCAACAAGATTAAGCGCACTAAAATTGCCAAAGATACTCAGACCGACAAACGGGAATTAGAGCCGCTAGAATCGCTCGACAATTATCAAAGCCCGCAACAGGAAACACTTCCATCGCGCATGGAATATCTTGAAAGAGATATTATTCGTATGCTGCTCGAATCTGCCAATGAACCATTTAACGAAGAAGGAAGCATACTCGATTTTGTTCTGGCTGTTATAGAAGAAGACCACGTAGCTTTCACCAATCCGTTGTATTCTAAAATTTTATTGCAGTTCAAGAAAATTAACGACTCGCACCAAAAATACGAGCAGCAATATTTTCTGAATCATTCAGACTCTGAAATTGCACAGCTTTCTATTACACTGCTCAACCAGCCATATCAGGTGAGCGAAAACTGGCTCAAAATGCACCAAATACTTATTACACAAAAATCATCGTTGGTTCAGCGCGATTTTGAATCGTTGATTTATATGTTGAAAATAGAATTGGTGAATCAGAAAATAAGAGATATTGACA
>CAZFFP010000118.1:0-7126 GCA_964518215.1 uncultured Chitinophagaceae bacterium | reverse complement strand
AGTAAGTCTCTGACTTACGCAACTTCAATTTAAAAAACTAATGGGTAATATACTTAACTCGCCACTATAAGCCCCGGCACTCGAATATCTGTAATCTTCGGTTTTATTTACAATATTGGCTCTCACAGAATTTTGATGCAGATACTCTAATTTTTCATCATCAACTCCTACGTAAACAATTCTTCAGGATGGCTTTCTTGTTGCCACAATTGAAAATATTTGTTGTTAGGATTTTTTCTTTCGGCACTTCCAAGAATCCACAACAGCCGGTTACGCCTGCTTTCCTGTTCTTGTTGTATGATCTTTATAATTTCCGATGCGGTAAATTTTTTAAAGTCGCGAACTATATCAGACATTGTTGGCTTGCCCGTGCGTGAAATAATTAAATGCACATGATTGCTCATAATCACAAATGCGTGTAGTTACAAGCCTTTCTCCTCTATGCAATGTTGAAGGCTGTTCATGACAATATCGGCATATCTGCTGCGGGTAAAAATATCTGCCCATTCCACAACGGTGCACGTTACGAAAAAAACTCCATTAGGATTGGCAAATGTATAAGCGAAACCCATGCAATAAAATTAGCATTTTCAGATTGAATTTTGCTTTGATAGGACGTTGTAAGCATTGTTGGGGAAGTCAGAGCCTTCCGCTTTCATAAAACATACCAAGTCGCCCCGGCAGAACGCAAGGCTTTGCGGGAAGACTTGGAATAACGGGTACATGCCCGCGCCCGAAACCATAAAAAATATTGTGTTTACCTTTATATGTAGCATTAGAAAAGGAAGAACTCAACATAATTTGTCAACTTATTAATGAATAGTAAGCTTCACCATATTCTGAAAGAAGGCGAAAGCGAAACAATAGAATTTAAAACATCTTTTAATGATGATGTAATCATTTCTTTGGTAGCATTTGCCAATACAAAGGGAGGTAAGGTATATGTGGGTGTTGAAGATACGGGCGCAATAAAAGGCGTGAGTGTTGGAAAAGAAACCATTGCTCAATGGGTTAATGAAATCAAAAATAAAACAGCTCCGGTGATTATACCCGATGCAGAGGTATTGGAATATGAAAGTAAAAACATGGTAGTATTTTCTATTCAGGAATACCCTGTAAAACCGGTTTCTTTTAAAGGAAAATATTTTAAACGAACAAAGAACACCAATCACCAGCTATTGGTGTCGGAAGTAGTGAATATGCACTTGCAATCACTCAATACCAGTTGGGACGCCTATCCCGATCAGATACATGGCCTGGATGATATTTCATTGAATAAGGTTCAAAAAAGTATTGAGGTATTAAAAAGTAGAAATTTTACCATCAGCGAAAGTCCCCTTGCCTTTTTAAGAAAATATGATTTGATAAGGGAAGAAAGACCCACTCATGCCGCCTATCTGATGTTTAAAAACAAGGATTCTCTTTCTACAACCATAGAATTAGGAAGGTTTCAGAATCCGATAACCATCAAAGACACCGCTCGAACACAATCGGATATTATTACTCAGGTAAAAGATGTAATGAGCTTTGTAAAAAAACACATGAATCTGTCTTTAATCATAACAGGAGAAATTCAAAATACGCAAAAATGGCAATATCCACTGGAAGCCATAAGAGAAATTGTATTGAATATGATTATTCATCGGGATTATAAAGCCAATGCAGATTCTGTAGTTAAAATATTTGATGATAAAATAGAATTTTACAATCCGGGAAAACTTCCTGATGATATTACCATTCAGAATTTGATAGAAAACAACTACAAATCAACCCCGAGAAACAAGGCTATAGCAGAGTTTTTTAAAAACTTAGGTTGGATAGAAAAGTACGGTTCGGGCATTGGAAGAATCATCAACTATTTCAAGGAGTCAAATTTGCCTTTGCCCACTTTTGAAAACCACAGTGGTGGTTTTTTGGTGACAGTTTTTGCGCCCGACAATAGGGAGTCAACAAAAAATGTTACAGAAAATGTTACAGAAAATGTTACAGAAAATGTTACAGAAGATAGAACTAAATATATTTTGGAAGCAATTCGCAATAATCCAATGGTAACTACCGTGATTTTGTCGCAACAATTGAATATTGCAAGAATGACGCTACACAGAGATCTTGAAAAACTTAAAAAAGAAGGAATTATAAAACGAATTGGTCCCGCAAAAGGCGGCCATTGGGAAATAATTAAAAAGCAATGAGTCTATCTAATTCTAAATAATATCAGCGTCAAAAGTTGGGGAGGAGGCAAAGAAATAGCATATAACTTAGTGGCAAAAAGCCATCGAAACCAGTCAGAGAATTCCGCTTTCATAAAACACACTAAGGTCGCCCCGGCAGCACGCACGGCTATGCGGGAAGAATAACAGGGATCTGACCTTTCATTAATTGCTAAACTCATCAATGAATAGCACACAAGTTCAAAATATTATTAAAAAAGGCGAGAGCGACACCTTGGAATTCAAGCAACATTTCAATGACGAAACCATTGAAACACTCACGGCATTTGCCAATACCAAAGGAGGCATAGTGCTGGTCGGTGTTAAAGACAACGGTGAGGCATCAGGTGTATCTGTCGGAAAGGAAACAATTCAAAAATGGCTGAATGAAATAAAAAGTAAAACACAACCTTCAATTATCCCATCGCTTGAAAAGATAAGATTTGAAGGAAAAGATATTATCTGTATAAGCGTTAATGAATTTCCGGTAAAACCGGTGTCCTTCAAAGGAAGGTATTTCAAGCGGGTCAGTAACTCCAATCACCGGCTTTCGGCAATGGAAATTACAGACATGAGTCTGCAATCGTTGCAGATATCATGGGACGCTTTTCCGGCTCATAATAAAGACATTCATGATTTGGATATTCATAAAATAAATGCTTTCATTGAAAAGGTAAATGCAACAGGAAGATTTAAATTTAATGGCTCACACTTAGAAAGTCTGCAAAAGTTGCGATTAATTACCGATAAAACTATCACCAATGCCGCCTGGTTGCTGTTTGCAAAAGAACCTACCGGATACAATGTGCATCTTGGAAGATTTAAAACGCCTATTACCATAATAGATGACCGGATGCTGAACGGAACATTGTTTGAAGTAGTGGAAGACACCATGAAATATTTGGTTGGGCAGATTAAAGTGGCATTTGAAATTACCGGAAAAACCACACAACGGACAGAGATATTTGAATATCCCCTGCCGGCACTAAGAGAGATTGTTTTAAATACCATCGTTCACAGAGATTACTTAAGCCCGGTTGACATTCAAATAAAAATATTTGATAACAGGATTTCTTTTTTTAATCCCGGCAGTTTGTATGGCAATTTGACTATAGAGCAATTAAAAAAAGAAAATTATCCTGCCCATGCACGCAACAAACTGATTGCAGAGGCTTTTTACCTGACAGGCGATATTGAAAAATACGGCAGCGGCTTTCTGCGCATCCGAAAAGAAGTTGCGGCATATCCCACTATGAATTTTGATTTCAGAGAGGAGTCCAATGGCTTTTGGGTTTCCTTAGGTTATACTACCCAAAAGGTCACCGATAAGGTCACCGATAAGGTCACCGATAAGGTCACCGATAAGGTCGTCTCTTTGCTTACAGATAACCAAGCCTCTATTGTTCGGTTGATGTTGAAAAACAAAAATGTTTCCACTCGTGAAATTGCAGATAAGGTGAAAATATCACAACGGAAAGTAAAGGAAAACATCAGCAAGTTGAAAGAAACGGGTATTATTGAACGAATCGGCTCTGCCAAGAGCGGCTATTGGAAAATTCTATCAAACAAACCCAACTGATTAATGAATAGCACACAAGTTCAAAATATCATTAAAAAAGACGAGGGCGCCACCTTGGAGTTTAAACTAAATTTCAATGATGAAGTAATTGAAACGCTTGTGGCTTTTGCCAATACTTCCGGAGGAGCTCAGCTATATTGTTTTTATAAGTTTTCATTATGGTGAAAACTTTGTGTATTATTGCCGATAGTTTTCAGTATAACATAAAGAAATGAGCGATTCAGTTCCTACCGACCTTCAATTCAGGAGCAAATACCTTGAAAAAATAGAACCTTTCATTGGTAAACAACTTATTAAAGTTTTTACCGGACAAAGACGGGTAGGAAAAAGTTATTTGCTTTTTCAAATCATGGATGTTATTCGTAAAAAAGATAAGAAAGCCCATGTCTGTTATATTAACAAAGAGCATCTCGACTTCGATTTTATCAAAACAGGGAAAGATTTAAATAAATACATTAAATCTCAAAAAAAGGGGAAAACCACTGTATTTATTGATGAAATACAAGATATAGAAGGCTTTGAAGCCGCCTTGCGTTCTTTGGTTTTAGATAAGGAACTCGACATATACTGCACCGGCAGCAATGCCAATCTGCTTTCGGGCGATATTGCCGGACATTTAAGCGGCAGATATATTGAAATGGTTGTTTACAGCCTTGCCTATCCTGAGTTTTTAGCATTTCATCAACTGAAAGACAGTGCTGATTCGCTCGAAAAATATATGAAATACGGTGGACTACCCTACCTGAAACATCTGCCCTTACAAGACGAGGTGGTATTTGAATACCTTAAAAATATTTATGCAACCATCATTTACCGCGACATCATCAACCGATATGCCATCAGAAATGTCCGGTTTCTGGAACAATTAGTGCATTTTTTGGCAAGTAATACCGGTAGCCTGTTTTCGGCAAAAAAAATCAGCGATTGTTTAAAATCTCAAAAAGTCAGTATAGGTGCAAATCAGGTACTCGCCTATATTCAGCATCTGACCAATGCTTTTCTGATACACAAAGTAGAACGTTATGATATAGTAGGGAAACGCCTGTTTGAAACCGGTGAAAAATATTATTTTGAAAACCCCGGGATTCGCAACGGCATTTGGGGCTATCGCCCTGAAGACAGGGGAAAGATTTTGGAAAACATGGTGTATTGCCATTTGCTATATAAAGGTTATACTGTGAAGGTGGGCATATTGGGTGGCGATGAAATAGATTTTGTTTGTGAAAAACAAGGCGAGAAGCTTTATATACAAGTGGCGCTTACGATGCAGCATGAAAATACGATGCAAAGGGAATTTGGCAACCTGCAAAAAATAAAGGATAGCTACCCGAAATGTGTAGTTACGCTCGATGAATTTCGCGGAAACACTTATGAGGGTATTGAGCATAAAAACCTGCGCGACTTTCTTTTGGAAGACCAATGAGCGGGACAAAGAAGCAGAAAGAATAAAGCGTATAGAGGACCCGACAAAGGCGGCTATTGGAAAATTTTATAAAAACACCACAACGAATACATGAATTTCGCGCAAATTCAAAATATTATTAAGAAAGGCGAAAGCGACACCTTGGAATTCAAGCAACATTTCAATGATGAAGCCATCGAAACCCTTACGGCTTTTGCCAATACCAAAGGAGGCTCGGTATATATAGGTGTAAATGATTCCGGCAGCATTACCGGAGTCTATTTGGGAAAAGAAACCATTCAGAACTGGCTCAACGAAATCAAAAACAAAACAGCACCCGCCATTATTCCCAATGCAGCAATCATAGAACATGACAAAAAAACCCTTGTGGCTTTGAGTGTTCAGGAATATCCTGTTAAACCAATTTCCTTTAAAGGAAATTGGTTTAAGCGTGTAAACAATGCCAATCATCAACTTCAGGTAGGTGAAATTGCTGAAATGCACACCTATAGTTTACAAACCTCATGGGATGCCTATGCACATCATTCAGCATCTCTCGATGATATAGACTTTAATAAAGTTTCTGTTTTTATTGAAAAGGTAAACGCTGGTGGAAGGTTTAATTTACCTTTAAACGTTATGGATGCATTGACGAAATTAAAACTAATTCAAAACAATGTGCCCGTAAATGCTGCTTTACTACTCTTCGCCAAAGAGCATTCTAATCACAATGTGCATGTTGGGCGTTTCAAAACACCTTCGATGATTATAGACGACAAAATGCTGAAAGGCGATTTGTTTACATTAGTGGAAGAAACCATGCGCTATATCATTGGTCAAATCAAAGTAGCATTTGAAATTACGGGTAACACATCACAACGCACAGAAATTTTTGAATATCCGATTCCTGCGCTTCGCGAATTGGTCATGAACGCTATTGTTCACAAAGATTATATAAGCCCCATAGATATTCAAATTCACCCTGTTAGATATAATTAATGTACTACGTTTACGTTTTAAAAAGTGAAAAAGACAACCTGTTTTATACTGGCTACACAAACGATTTGAAAAAAAGGTTGAGCCAACATAATGAACGTAAAGTTAAGTCAACAATGAATAGAGTTCCATTTCTCTTAGTTTATTTTGAAGCGTGCTTAAATCAACAAGATGCAACAAACAGAGAAAAATATCTTAAAACATCATGGGGTAAAAGATATATTAAGTCAAGATTAAAGAATTATCTAACAGGGTAAAAATTTTTGACCAAAGTATTTCGTTTTATAATCCTGGTAAGTTATATGGCAATTTATCAGTAGAAGAACTAAAAACAGATTTTTACCAATCGAACACAAGAAATAAATTGATTGCAGAAGCCTTTTATCTAACTAAAGACATTGAAAAATATGGCAGCGGCTTTATCCGCATCAGAAAAGAATTAGCCACCTACCCCACCATGCGCTATGAATACAAAGAAATCGCCAATGGGTTTTTAGTAGAACTAAGCTATGAAAATCAAAAAACTTCAAATATTGTAGAACAACCCACAGAAAAACCCACAGAAAAACCCACAGAAAAACCCACAGAAAAACTATCTTATAACCAATCCAAAATCATGCTGTTAATGTCAGAAAATCCACATATAACAAGCGAGGAGTTATCTACCTTGTTGGAAATTAGAGCTGATAGTGTAAGAGAAAACATTGGGAAATTAAAAAAACTCGGTTTATTAAAACGCATAGGCGCTAACAAAGGTGGCTATTGGAAAATTATCAAAGAAAGTAATGAATAGAAAAATACGGTTCCGGTATCAGAAGAATATTGGAGGGGTTTTCCAAAGAAAACCTTCCGGCACCTGTTTTTGAAAATATTTCGAATGGGTTTATGGTAACGGTGTCTGATGGTGTTACCAATTATGACACCGATTATGACACCGAT
>CAZFFP010000117.1:0-7130 GCA_964518215.1 uncultured Chitinophagaceae bacterium | reverse complement strand
CCTTATTGTGATAAGATTTTAAAAAGATGGATAAAAATCTTAACAGCAATATTACAAAGTTCTTGTGAGAAAACAAATTTATATTATATTCGATATGCTAACCTGATGGAAATTCTTGCCGTCAGGTTTTTTTATCAATAAAACAAAACGTGAACTATGAGCAAAATACTTGGACTTGATTTAGGGACTAATTCGATTGGGTGGGCTATTGTTGATGACAAGGAAAAGAAAATTCTTGATGCAGGCATAAGAATTTTTCCGATGGGAGTTAATCTTGATAAAGGGAAAGAGGTATCGAAAAATGAAACAAGAAGAACTAAGCGAGGAATACGCAGGCAATCTTTCAGGCGAAAAATGAGGAAAGAATTATTGTTCAAGGAATTACAATCAAACGGTATGGCTCCTGTTAAAGTGGAAGATTTCACTGAATGGTTTAAGCAAAATCCTTATCAAATCAGAGAAAGAGCGGTTGACAAACCTGTTTCGTTAATGGAAATGGGAAGAGCATTTTATCACATGATTCAGAGAAGAGGATTTAAAAGCAACAGAAAAGCAGGAAGTAATGAAGATTCGACAATATTTAAAGGAGATGCTAAAATCGGAAAAGTCGGAATATTGGAAACAAATGAGCAAATGAACAAACACAAAACCCTCGGACAATATTTATCATCCATCAATCCACACGAAACCAGAATCAGAAACCGCTATACTACACGTAAAATGTATATTGATGAATTCAATATTATTTGGGAAGAACAAAAGAAATATCATTTAGCACTAAAAGATGAGCTAAAGGCTAAGTTGGGAATTAACGATAAAGGAAAAGAAACCGGAGTTCTATTTCATCAAAGACCTTTAAAAACACAAAAACACTTAATAGGTAAATGCACATTTGAATCTGATAAAACCAAATGTCCGATTAGTGCTATTCCGTTTGAGATGTTTAGGGCTTGGCAATGGTCGCATTCAGTAGAACACAATGGAGAAAAACTATCGAAAGAGGAAAGACAAAAAGTGGTTTCATTTTTATTGTCTAAAGAAAAGCCGACTTTCAAAGAAATTAGAAAGCATTTAGCCTATTTAGGAGAAGCTAATAACTTCAATTATAGTGATGATGATAAAATTGTTGGCTCTTATACCATATTGAAGTTGTCTAAGTTATTTGGTAAAGTTTGGGATGAGTTTTCCGACAAACAGAAAGAAGATATTTGGCATATCATATACAATGCAACCGACTCCGAATGGCTGAGTGAGTATGCTCAGAAAAAGTGGGATTTCTCAGAAAAGCAAATTAACGAATTGAATAAAATCAACTTCAAACAGGATTATGCTTCATTGAGTAGAAAAGCTATAACTAACATCTTAGAATTTTTACCTGATTACAGATATGATGAGTCCGTGGTATTAGCAGGTGTTAAAAACGCTATTGGTAGTCAATGGCAAAAATTAGATGAAGCTAAGTGCAAAGAAATTGTTGATACTGTTGTGTCTATTATAACAAGCACCGACAATTATATTGAAACAGTTAAAGACTATTTGAAAAATCATTGCGGATTAAGTGATGAAAAACTCAAAAAGCTCTACCATCACAGTGCAAAAATTGAAGCAAAAACCCAGCTTCCGAAACTACCGATTGGTTTAGAAGCAGATAAGGAAATTGCAAGTCTCAGAAATCCTATGGTTACTCAGGCTTTGTTTGAGTTGAGAAGTTTGATGAACGAGTTACTTAATACTTACGGTTCGTTTGATGAAATTAAATTAGAAATGGCAAGAGATTTAAAAAGTTCGTCCAAGCAACGCACCGAAATCAGGAAAGCACAAAGACAATTAGAGGAAGAAAATGACAAAGTAAAATCAGAATTGGACAAACTAAATCAGCCCATTTCTCACTATAATCTTCTTAGATACAAACTTTGGAAAGAATGCAAACATATTTGCCCATACACCGGAGAGGAAATCAAAATATCTGATTTGTTCACCGGAAAAATTCAAATTGAACACATTATTCCTTGGAGCCGCTCTTTAAACGATAGTTTCAACAATAAAACACTATGCTACTCTCACGAAAATATTGCTAAAGGAGATAAAACTCCATTTGAATACTATGGTAGAGATGAAAAGAAATGGCACGAAGTGAAAGAAAGAGCCAAGGTATTATTTGCGAGTCCAAAATCTTATAGCAAGTTTAAAAATTTTGTTACAGAGCAAGTTCCTAAAGATTTCATAAGCAGACAATTGAATGATACAAGATATATTTCAAAAGAAGCCAGAAGCTATTTGGAAAAAGTATGTGAAAGGGTGAAAGTTGCTCCCGGACAAATGACTGCACATCTCAGACATCATTGGGGGCTTAACAGTATACTAAATACAGAAGGCGATACTAAAATTAGAGATGACCATCGCCATCATGCCATTGATGCAATTGTAATGGCATGTTTTACACAAAATCATCTAAACGAAATCTCAAAATGGAACCGCTACAATAAGAGTTATGAAATGGAGAAGATATCTGAACCTTGGGATGGTTTTAGAAAATCGGCAAAAGAAGCAGTTGAGAAAATTTTGGTATCACATAAAAACACTAACAGAGTATTAACTTCCAAAACAGTTGTAACCAAAAAAGGAAAGAAAACTTTCATTAATAAAGGCATTTCTGCCAGAGGACAATTGCACTTGGAAACTGTGTATGGTAAACACAAAGATGAAAATGGCAACGAATATTATCATGTTAGAAAATCACTTGAAGCTATTGATAATAAAGCTAAGGTTAACAAAATTGTTGACCCTGTTGTGAAACATTTGGTTTTGAATGCAATTGAAAAGGCAGGAGGATTCACAGGCGATAAAAAAGACAAAGTTCCAACAAGTGCTTTTTTTAAAACTGACGATAATGGAATAAAACAACCTTTAGTTTTTCTTCCAAATGATAATGGTAATCCAGTTCCTATAAAAAAAGTCAGAATAAAAGAAGTTTCAAGTGGTGCAGTTCAATTAAAAGGCTCGTTAAACCAATGGGTTGAACCGGGCAGTAATCATCATATTCTGATATATAAAAACAACAATGAAGAATTGCAAGAGCAAGTAGTTACTTTTTGGGAAGCTGCTGAAAGAAAGAAACAAAAACTTTCGATTTTCCAATTGCCTGATAATGGCAAAAGTATTGTTGCGACCATGCAGATAAATGATTTTTTTTTGTTGGGAGTTAATGATAGCATCATTGACTGGAATAATCCTGACAGCAAATTTTTATCACAGTTTCTATATAGAATTCAGAAGCTATCTACATTTTATTACACATTTAGAAAACATACTGCATCTTCTCTTGATAATAAGGATGAAGAAAAAAGTATTAGAAGTTTCAAAGGGTGGAATGAATTGACTCCGGTCAAAGTAAAAATATCCCCAACAGGAACCATAACAAAAATTTAAATTTATGAAATTAGGACTTCTGTATTTTGATACAGAGACAAATGAAGCCGTTTCACCACCAGAACCCAAAACCAAAATTGAGAAGTTAGCTTGGCAATTGGCTCGTCTTGCCGATATGTATATACCGCATAAAGATTTCTTATGGTTTTTTCAAGATTATGCTGCGCTTTGCAATGATTATGGCGTTGATATTTTCAAACTCTATTTATTTAGAAACCCATTAAAAAAAGAAATCTCAAAACTGAAGCCTTTTCAAATACCCTATACCCCTGAAGTTTATGAGAAAATAATAAAATTCAAAAAAGTTAAAGGAAAGTATAACTTGTTTGTCGTTAGGTATTTGCTTCTTTGTGAGATGCACTTGGGTTACAATTACAATGAATTTTCAGGTCGGTTAAATAATATAGCAACTACTTTTGGAATAGATGTGTTCAGAATTTATTATCCTGAAAAATTTAGAAATTTATTTCAAAAGGCATTAATTGATATTCCCAAAGAAAAGAAATTACAGGATTAGGGCATACTCTTTTTAACATTAAGCTAAGAAAAAATATAGTTGCTTTAAACAAAAGCAAATTCTACATTGCTGAACTACTATGAAAGTTTGAGCAGCAAGGTGTTGTTATTTTCTATGAGGGAATGAATTGAACTACTAAAATATTCCCTGTATGCTCAAGCGCACCGTTACGGTGATGAATCCTCACCACATCAGCGCCCGTTTGGAACAATTGGTTTTTACTACTAAAGATGATGGTAGCGAAAAGCAAGTGCCTGTGGAAGATTTGGGCTATCTGATATTAGACCATCCGCATACTACTATTACACAAGCTGCCATTCAATTGCTTTCTAAACACAATGTGGGGGTGGTTTTTAGCGATGAGAAACACATGCCTACAGCTATGTTGTTTCATCTTGATACCCACTATATACAGACAGAGCGTTTCCGCAAGCAGGCAGAAGCAAGTGAGCCTTTGAAAAAACAGTTGTGGGCACAAACGGTGAAAGCAAAAATTCTGAATCAGGCTGCTGTTTTGGAAAAACATGGAGCTAACGAATACAAGCTGCTGAAGAATTTAGCAACTGATGTTTTGAGCGGTGACACCGGCAACCGCGAAGGACAGGCGGCACGTATCTATTGGAGTGCGCTATTCGGAGCCAATTTCAATCGCGAGCGGTTTGGGCAGTGGCCCAATGCCCCGCTGAATTATGGTTATGCGATTATTCGAGCTTCGGTGGCAAGAGCTTTGGCGGGAAGCGGTTTGCTGCCAACACTCGGAATTTTTCACAGCAATAAGTATAACAGTTTTGTTTTGGCTGACGATATTATGGAGCCTTATCGTCCGTATGTGGATGCGGTAGTGCGGTTTATGATTTGTCCTGAAAACATACAGGATGAAAATGAAGAAAATACTCGTGAACTGACTAAAGAGCATAAGCAATTCTTTTTCGAAATGCTGACACAGGATGTGGTGCTCGAAGGGCAGGTGCGTCCCCTGATGAATGCCGTAATGACAACTACTGCAAGTCTTGCTAAATGTTTTGAGGGGAATAGTAAAAAAGTATTGTATCCTGAAATGTAGTTGTTTGAGCGCTGTCATGCTGAACCTGTCGAAGCATGTTGGATGGGCTGCGCTACACCCTTCGATAAACTCAGGGTGACAGGTGCACAGACAGGCATAGGGTAAACATGAAGTATAATTTTTAAATCATGAATCATTACCGCCTCAACGCTTATCATGTTATGTGGTTATTTGTCTTTTTCGATTTGCCTACCGAAACTTCCAAAGACCGGAAAACTTATGCCGATTTCCGAAAGAAATTGCAGCAGTTTGGTTTCAGCATGATGCAATACAGCGTGTATATTCGTCATTGCGCTAGCGATGAAAGCGCAGAAGCTCATGTTAAACGTATCAATGCCATAATTCCCGAAAAAGGGCAGGTGAGTATTCTAAAAATCACCGACCGCCAATACGGTAACATCATTAATTATTGGGGTAAAAAACAAGACCCGTTGCCTGCCGCGCCTAAGCAGTTGGAAATATTTTGATTGTGTGTGTCATCCCCCTGCCGGGCTGCGGGGCTAACGCACTCCCCCTATCGCTCGGCTGCAAAGGCTTCGCGCAAGGGGGACTTTTGGGCGCTGATTGCAGCTTAGAGTTATCTTAAAAAGTTCGGGAATCCTAAGTCCCCCTCACATACATAGCCACCCGCAAGGGGGACTTAGGTATCCCATAATTTGAAACTTTAGGTTTTGATTTAAGCACTTAAAATAATCCGCTTTGAAATTTGCTATTTGATAAAATGAATGCCAAAAAGCCCCCTTCACAAGCACACATGGATACCCGCTTGGTGGGACTTATTGGCATTGATTGCATCATTGAATTATCCTAAGAAGTTGGGGAATCTTAAAGTCCCCCTTGTGCGAAGCATTTGAAGCCGAGCGATAGGGGGTAGGGGGATGAATTTTTCGTTTATTTCACTATTTTCAAACAATGCCAGACAATAACAACTACAATCCAAGATTAAAGCCATTTGCCCGAAATCTTCGAAATGCAAGCACCCGTTCGGAAATCAGGTTATGGAGTGAGGCACTTCGAAACAAACAAATGAAAGGATACACTTTTCTCAGACAAAGAGCGGTGGGTAATTACATTGCAGACTTCATGCAAAAAGAGTTGAAGCTCATTATTGAATTGGACGGCTTAACACATTTTGATGGTGAAGGAGTAAATAGAGATGAAGAGCGTGACCGAAAACTTAGTTCGTTGGGTTATACCGTGTTGCGGTTTAAAGACGAAGAAGTAATGACGCAACTCGAAGCAGTAAGAATGAAAATTGAGGATGTGATTGAAGTGTTGAGAAAAAAATGATTCATCCCCCTGCATGAGCACAAGGCATCCGCACGCCCCCTATCGCTTACACACATAGCCACCCGCAAGGGGGACTTAGGTTTCCCTCAATTTGAAACTTTGGATTTTGATTTAAGCACTTAAAATCATCCGCTTTGAAATTTGCTATTTGATAAAATGAATGCCGAAAAAGTCACCTTCGCAAGCACACATGGATACCCGCTTGGTGGGACTTATTGGCATTGATTGCATCATTGAATTATTCTAAGAAGTTGGGGAATCCTAAGTCCCCCTTGTGCGAAGCATTTGAAGCCGAGCGATAGGGGGCAGGGGGATGAAATTAAACGGTAAATCAATTCTCAGGTAGCATAATGTATGATAGTAATAATTATCTTTAACGACTGAAAAAACACTATAAATTTTTGCGGCTGCCCGCGTGTTCTTTGACATCAATCCTGAAAACAAACCACAATGCTCAACGAGGGCAGCCGCAAAAATTTAATAGCGTTGTGGTTTGATTAAAAAGATGGATTCACGATACTACTAACAAGGGGAGGGTAACACCTCCCCATGTTGTGGTTTGATTAAAAAGATGGATTCACGATACTTTGTAAACACCATCCATTACTGAGTAGTAGTTGTGGTTTGATTAAAAAGATGGATTCACGATACTCGTTGGCAACAAGGTTTCACAATCTATGAAGTTGTGGTTTGATTAAAAAGATGGATTCACGATACTTTGTCGGTCATGTAGTTGAGCAATTCGCCCGTTGTGGTTTGATTAAAAAGATGGATTCACGATACTTTTATCACCACCGGAGGCGAGCCATTGCCAGTTGTGGTTTGATTAAA
>CAZFFP010000116.1:0-7191 GCA_964518215.1 uncultured Chitinophagaceae bacterium | reverse complement strand
CGGCAATAGCCGCTTCATAATTTTCTATTTGCATGTAAGCAATGCCGCGATTGAAAAGCGATGCTTCGTGCGAAGAATTTTCAGCCAAAAATTCCGTGAAACTTCCGATGGCAGCTTCATATTGTTTTTCATCGAATTGTTGCAAGCCCCGCTGAAACGCATTGCCAAATGTGAGCAAAGGCATGAAGCAGAAAAGAAAAAAAACTATGGCGTTTTTGAAAATCATTCTTCTGCAAATAAAGGAAATTGTGAAGCAAAAGCATTCACTTCCTCACCAACTTTTGAAATTACCGCTTCGTTATCGGGGTCATTAATCAGTCGGTCAATCCAATCTACAATCTGTAAACAATGAGATTCATTCAGACCGCGAGTGGTAATAGCGGCTGTTCCGATACGAATGCCTGAAGTAACAAAAGGCGATTTATCATCGAACGGAACCATGTTTTTGTTGATGGTGATGTGCGCTTTGCCCAACAAGGCTTCTGCTTTTTTTCCTGAAATATTTTTATTCCTCAAGTCAATGAGCATTAAATGATTGTCGGTGCCATTGGAAATAATATGATAATTTCTTTTGGAAAATTCCTGAGCCATTACCTGAGCATTTTGCTGCACCCTTAGGCAATAGCTTTTGTAAGCATCGGTAAGCGCTTCGCCAAAGGCAACGGCTTTAGCGGCAATTACATGCTCCAAAGGACCGCCTTGTGTGCCGGGAAACACCGCTAAATCCATCAATGCCGACATGGGTCTGATATTTCCTTTCGGGTCGGTGATGCCAAAAGGATTGTCGAAATCCTGCCCCATGAGAATCATGCCGCCTCTCGGTCCGCGCAAAGTTTTGTGCGTGGTAGTGGTAATAAAATGGCAATGAGCAAAAGGATTTGATAATAGTTTACAGGCAATCAATCCGGCAGGATGTGCAATGTCTGCCAATAGGAAAGCGCCCACCGAATCGGCAATTTCTCTGAAACGCTTGTAATCCCAATCGCGCGAATAGGCAGACGCGCCACAGATAATCAGTTTGGGTTGGGTTTCTTTGGCAACGGCTTCCACCTTGTTCATATCAATAATGCCGGTTTCTTTTTCTACACCATAAAAAGCCGGATTATACAGTTTTCCGGAAAAATTAACGGCAGAGCCGTGTGTGAGGTGTCCGCCATGAGAAAGGTCGAAGCCCAGAATATTATCGCCCGGTTTCAACAATGCCAACATTACTGCGGCATTAGCCTGTGCGCCCGAATGCGGCTGCACATTGGCATACACCGCTCCAAACAATTCTTTGGCGCGGTCAATGGCAAGTTGTTCGCTTTCATCCACAAACTCGCAACCGCCATAATATCTTCTGCCCGGATAGCCTTCAGCATATTTATTGGTGAGTACGCTGCCCATAGCTTCCATCACTTGCTTGCTCACGTAGTTTTCAGAAGCAATGAGTTCGATGCCTTCGGTTTGTCTTTTCAGTTCTTTCTGAATAATGGAAAAAATTTGTTCGTCTCTTTTCATGTGTAATTTTTATGGAGGCTCAAAAATACCTAATTCGGGTAGAAGGTTTGTAGTGCATGGTGTGTATTAAAGGGCTTTATGTTTTAGGCATAAAATTCCAACGGTTTACAGATGCTAAATAAACACCTGAAAAAATGAGCAGCGCTGCAACTATTTTCAAACCGCTCAATTCATCTTTTCCCAATAATAGAGAAAGCAATGTGGCAATCACGGGCTGCACATAAATGTAAATGCCCACAACGGCAGGAGAAACTTTTCGCATGGCATATATATTCAGCAAATAAGCCAAAATGGTAGTGCAGATTAAAACAAATGCTACATACATCCATATCAATGGCGTAAACGATTGCCAAACCACTCTGTTCAATTCCGAAAATCCGGCAGGCAGCACCCATGTAAGCCCTAACAAAAACACCCATTTAATTACCGTGAGCGGATGATATTTACTCATGAGCGGTTTCACAATAACTAAATACACGGCATAAAAAAAAGCATTCATCAGCACGAACAAATCGCCCCACAAATTATCCATCTGCACCTGAAAATCTTTTTTGCCGAAAATAATCAGCAACGCTCCCGATGCACCCAACAATACACCTATAGATTTTTGCCAGGTAATTTTTTCGCGAATAATAAAATACGCAAGCAACAACACCGAAATGGGCGTGGTAATCATGATGAGCGAGGCATTGATGGGTGTAGTCAAATTCAACCCTTTGAAGAAAAACAGTTGATTCAGCGCTACGCCTGTCAGTCCGCAGAGAAACAAACGAAACCAATCTTCTTTCTGAATTTTTTCCTGAACCACAAATGCAGCAAATGCAAAAAAGAAAACCGAAGCCGTAACTACCCGCAATAAAATAAATCCAAACGGCTGAATGTATTCAGGCATCACCTCTTTGGCAATAATGAAGTTTAAGCCGTAAATAATGCTCACCGCAAGTAAGGCAATATGTTCTCTGATATTTTTCAACACGAATAAAATTCTGCGCAAAGCTACATTTGAAAACAGAACATTATCATTGTGCTGATTCAACACCTGTATTGAAACAAATTTTCAACCTAACTTCGGCTTTCCATGAATACTTCCGCAACACATGAAGCCTATATGCAGCGTTGCTTCGAGCTTGCCGTAAAAGGTTTGGGCTATGCGGCTCCGAATCCGTTAGTCGGCAGTGTAGTGGTGCATGAAAATAAAATCATTGGCGAGGGTTATCACGAAAAATACGGCAGCGCTCATGCCGAAGTAAATGCCATCAATGATGTTATGGCAAAACATGGAGCAACTGTTTTAAATCAATCAACACTTTATGTAAATCTGGAACCTTGTGCGCATTTCGGCAAAACGCCTCCGTGTGCCGATTTAATTATTGAAAAACAAATTCCGAAGGTTGTGATTGCCAATACCGACCCCAATATTTTGGTGGCAGGAAAAGGCATTGACAATATGCGCAACGCAGGCATCAATGTAATTACTGCTGTGCTGGAAGAAGAAGGAAAATTTCTGAATCGCAGGTTTTTTACTTTTCACAAAAAAAAACGCCCTTATATTATTTTGAAATGGGCGCAAAGCGCTGATGGCTTTTTCACCAAAAACAACCATGAGCAAAATTGGATAACAGGCCAAACATCGAAAAAATTGGTGCATCGCTGGCGCAGCGAAGAATCGGCTATTTTGGTTGGAAAACAAACCGTAATGACTGACAACCCTCAATTGAGCAACCGCTATTTTGATGAGCGTTGTCAGCCATTGAGAATCGTGTTGGATAAGCGTCTAGAAATTCCTTCGCATTATCATCTAATGGATCATTCTTTATCCACTTTAATTTTGAATAGTATATCCAACGAAAAAACGGGCAACACGGAAAAAATAAAACTTCCTTTTCAAAATATAGCTCAGGAAGTTTGTGAGGTATTGTTTTCAAAAAGTATTACCTCGGTGATTATTGAAGGTGGGGCAAAAACCCTTCAGTTGTTTATAGAACAAAACCTTTGGGACGAAGCTCGAATTTTCACCGGAAAGGTAATATTTGAATCGGGTATTGCTGCTCCCGATATAATAGGAACTACACTTTCAAAAGGTATGGTTGGAGCAGACGAATTGTTGATTCTGAAAAGATAATTTTTCAAAAAAACTACCCACTGGTAGTAGCATCCGCTGCTACCAATAATGTGAAATTGCAGATATTGAATGATGGTAGAAAATATGAGCAGACGCTTCATGGGGTTTGGGGTCTTAGCGGACACTGAGACCAAATGGGATGTGGTTTTAGTGTTCGCTAAAGGACTAGCGATAATGTTTTTGATTCTTCACGCTTTAATTCCATCTCAATTCCCTTCACTATTTTAGAACCATGAAATGGTGTGCCGGATTGTTGTTGCTTGTAGCTGTTATGGCAAGTTGGCAGTTTTCGTGCAAGCCTGCTTCAGAAACTTCCACAGAAAAAAATCATTGGCTCAACCTGCACGATTCGGTGCAGTATGTGGGCATGCAAACCTGTCGCAGTTGCCATGCCGACATTTACGACACTTATATTCAAACCGGCATGGGGCGTTCGTTTGGCATAGCCACCCGCGAAAGAAGCAATGCCATTTTTGAGCCACACACTATAGTGTATGATTCGGCAACCAATTTTTATTACCATCCTTTTTTCAGAAACGATTCGCTCTTCATTACCGAATTCAGACTGAACAAAAAAGACACCATTCACTCGCGCACCGAGCATGTGAGTTATATCATCGGTTCGGGCAATCACACCAATTCTCATTTAGTGAATTTCAACGGATATGTGTATCAGGCGCCCATTACTTTTTACACACAAAAACAGCAGTGGGATTTAGCGCCAGGCTTCGATAAAGGTTTTAACTCGCGCTTTCAACGCATCATTGCGCACGAGTGCATGACCTGCCACAACGGCTTGCCCGATTACGTTCAGGGTTCCGAAAATAAATATCTCACCGTTCCCGAAGGAATAGATTGCGAGCGTTGTCATGGCGCAGGCGGTTTGCATGTAAAAGAAAAATTAGCGGGAATTATAGTTGACACCGCGCAACATCCCGATTACACCATTGTGAATCCGCGCAGGTTGAGCAAGTCTTTGCAAATGAGTTTGTGTCAGCGTTGTCATTTGCAAGGCGTGTCGGTATTGAACGAAGAAAAATCGTTCGATGATTTTCGCCCCGGCATGAATCTGGGCG
This sequence comes from uncultured Chitinophagaceae bacterium, assembly GCA_964518215.1. Classification (GTDB taxonomy): domain Bacteria; phylum Bacteroidota; class Bacteroidia; order Chitinophagales; family CAIOSU01; genus CAYSGX01. The sequence continues at coordinate 2,493 of CAZFFP010000116.1, read as the reverse complement.
ATGTGTTTCATGTTTTTTTGCCTGAGTTTGAAAGCAAGCAGAATAATTTTCTCATGGCATCGCACGTGGAGCGTTTGAAGTTGAGTAAATGTTATTTGAATTCTGAAATGACCTGCATCACTTGTCATAATCCGCATGTGAGTGTGAAGCAAACGCCTAAAGAAGTGTTTAATGAAAAATGTGTGAATTGTCATGGTGGAAATTCAAAATTCAAAATTCAAAATTCAAACAGTAAAGTAGTTTTCTGTTCATTAAGCGAAGCAGAGAGAAGTTTGAAACAAAACGATTGCAGCGGCTGCCACATGCCTCGCTCGCCCAGTATTGATATACCGCATGTTTCCATCAACGACCATTTTATTAGAAAAAAAAATCTCATTACAGGCAATCAGATTTCGCTCGAAGAAATTGAAAAAATTCAAACCTTCGTGCAACTGAAATGCTACACTACTGACACGCCTGATGCGTTGTTGAAAGCCAAGGGGTTTTTAGCCTTTTACGAAAAATTCAGCAGCCGCAAACAATATCTCGACAGCGTGCAGTTTTATCTTTCGCAAGCGGATGAAAAATTATCGTTCAATACAATCGTGCATTTTTATTTTCTGCAAAATAATTTTTCTGCCATCATATCGCTTTTTGAAAAAGGAAATACCACCAACCACGCATGGACTTTGTATCGCATTGGTGAATCATATTATTACAACGGAAATTTTACTGAAGCGCTGAAAATGTTTGAAAAGGCAATTGAAAAGAGTCCCGGTCAATTAGATTTTTTGAACAAGGCAGGAGCTGTTAAGGTGCAGTTGCGCGATATTGCCGGAGCGAAAAGATATTTTCAACAAGTAATAAGTTTGCAGCCGCATCATAAAGAGGCGAAAAGCAATTTGGGTTATCTTTATTTTTTAGAAGGCGACTATGCTCGTGCAGAAAAATTATTCGACTCGGCATTGGCTGACGACCCTGATTATGTGCAGGCATTGTCGAACAAGTTGATGTTGCAAAGGAGCAGAAGATGAAGGCTGAATTCTGATGGCTGAAATCTGATTTATGAATTATGATTTCGGATTTATGATTTTGTAATGTTGAGATGTTGTCCCTACTGCGTTGAGTAGGGATGTAATGTTGAAATTGGAAGTTAGAAGTTTGAAATGTTAGGGTAAGAAAAAAGTCCCCCTTGCGCTAAGACATGTGCGAAAGCGAAGTTTCCTACTGCGTAGAGTAGGGATAAAGGCAGGGGTATGAATTTTAGAAGTTGAAGTTTAAATATTGGCACCTATTGCGTTAAGTAGGGACAAACATAGTGAAGCAGCTATCTTTGAATTTAGCACACCCTAAAATTCATCCTTAGATATTTCGCTGCGCTCAATATGACAGAAAGCGTTGATTAAAACATAGAACTAAACAATTTACTAATCGTAAACTAAATAAGTCGAATATCGTCCCTACTGCTTAGAGTAGGGATATAAAAATCGAAAAAATGAAAATTAAGAAGTGGATTATCATACTGGTTTTATTTACTGTGGCATCATCGGCTTATGTGGCGTATGATTTTTACCAAAAGTTTTTTGCATTCAACATCAATATTGACGGACAAAAATACGAACTGCTCATTCCTTCCGAATCCGACTATGACGATGTGCTGCTGCTTTTGAAAAACAGCGGTATTGTAAAAGATATGAAAACATTCAAATGGATGTCGAGGCAGATGAATTATCAGAAGCATATCAGTCCGGGCAGATATGTGGTGCCACCCAACATGAGCAATCGCCAGTTTTTATTGATGTTGCGCTCTGCGGCACAGGCTCCGGTAAATGTGGTGATTAATAAAGTGCGCTCTAAAGAAGAATTGGCAGGTTTTATTTCCAAAAAAATTGAAACCGATTCTTTGGAGTTTTTTATGCTGCTCAACAACCCGATTTTCTTAGCCGAAAGAGGCTTTACCATAGAAAACGTGATGGTGATTTTTCTGCACAACACTTATCAGTTTTACTGGAACACCGATGCCGATGATTTTTTTGAACGCATGTTGCGCGAATACAAAATGTACTGGAACGAGCAGCGACTTGCCAAAGCCGAAAAAGTAGGATTATCGCCTGAAGAAGTTATTATTCTGGCTTCGATTGTTGAAGAAGAAACCAATATTAAAAGCGAAAAACCTATAATAGCGGGCGTGTATCTCAACCGTTTGAAAAAAGGCATGAAACTGCAAGCCGACCCCACCGTTCGCTACGCCTGGAACGATTTTACGATTAAGCGACTCAAGTATAGTCATCTCGATATTGTGTCGCCATACAACACTTATATGGTAACTGGATTGCCGCCCGGACCAATATGCACGCCTACACCCACATCGGTTGAAAGCGTTTTGAATCCCAGCTCGCATAATTATTTTTATTTCTGTGCCAATGAAGACATGTCGGGCACACATCATTTTGCCGAAACCCATGCCGAGCATGTGCAAAATGCCAAACGCTTTCACGATTCGTTGAATGTGAA
>CAZFFP010000115.1:0-7213 GCA_964518215.1 uncultured Chitinophagaceae bacterium | reverse complement strand
GTCTTCGTTGGCGCAGAAATAAAAGTAAGCATGAGAGGAAGGATTCAACACGCTCTCTACAGATGAAGGCGTGGGTGTGCAAATAGGTCCCGGTGGTAATCCCGTAACCATATAAGTGTTGTATGGCGACACAATATCGAGATGACAATACTTGAGTCGCTTAATCGTAAAATCGTTCCATGCATAGCGAACGGTGGGGTCGGCTTGCAGTTTCATGCCTTTTTCCTTTCATCGGCAAGCACTTTGAGTTGCGTTCTGATTTCAAATTCCCAAGTGGTGTTGGCTGTAAAAGCAGCGCCATCGTAATTGTGGGGAATTACTAAATCTATTTTACAAGCGGAAAAGATGTAGCTGAAAGCCATAAAGGCAAAGAAAAAAATATCATAAATGGTCATGGTTTTGAGCTTTTATAATAATGATGGTGGAAAATCTAATCTCATTTAGACTGATTCCAAATAAGAAATTTAAGATGACATATTTTTTACAGAAATCAAATATTTTTAAATATATATTTCATATGAAAACCATACGAAAAACAAGGCACTTCTAAAAGCTTGAATAATTTGAGTAATAGCAAAATTCAATAAGCTAGGATAATATCAATTATTGCTCATCTGAAAATAGCTTTTGATGAGTGTGAATTCGTTTTTCAGGGTTTCAAAACTTTTAAGAATTGTATGATTCTCTGTTTGTAATTTTTCAATGAAGGCTTGTTGTTCCTGAATGGCATTAGTGATTAACGCTACGAGATTGCCATAACTCATGGTTAATTTATTGTCGGCTGTAAGTTCTACCACTTCAGGAATAATATTTTGAACTTCCTGAGCAATAAAACCAATTTGTGAGGCATCGTTACTTTTCATTTGATAGTGAACAGGCTTCAGCAGCAAAACTTCATTCAGACCATAGACGAGAGGTTCGATATTTTTTTTAAGGGTGCTGTCAGATGCATTGGTCCAAACACCCGAAGTGCTGAGGATAGCAATATTTCCATTATGGTTGACATAAACAGGCTCGTTGGTTCCGGTGGAAGTGAGTAGAATACCATATCCGTTTGGTGTTGATACGTTCTCGCCTGCACTTTGATTAATAAATAAGCCTGTGCCTGTTCCCCTTTCTGTAATTAATATTCCTCCACCGTTATCAAACTCTTCAATCACCAAAGCATTTCCTGCGCCCGATTCATTGATGATAACACCTTGCCCATCGCCCGATTCAAAAACTTCAATTCCATTGCCTGCATCCTCTTCCGAAAAAAATGCAGCATTGCCTTCGCCTTTGTCAAATACAAACAAAGCATGGTCGTCAATCGTATCGCGTATTGCCACTCTCGGTTGTCCGGCAGGATAAACAAAAAACGATTGCGGTGGTGCATTGGTGCTGAAAGAAGCCACTATTCCCGGGCTAAGCAGCGAATCGGTGGAATTCAGAATATTAAAATTTCCAAAGCCCGAATTTGCGTTGGCAAGATTGGTAACAATACCGAGTTGACCACACTCGCCTACACGGAAGTCCCAGAAGGTTTCGCCCGGACAAGTAACATTCTCTTTATTTGTAAGCCTCAGAACTGTTGAGCCGGGGCGCAAATGTCCGTTTGAAACATCTATAGCAACTTCAAGTGGCATGCGGGGATTATTAAGTCCTATACCTATTTTATCGGTAAGATGAAACGGATACATGGTTCCACTTCCTGCTCCTGCCCAATCGTTATCATCGGTGTTGAAAGCTCCGCTGCCGCCATTCAGACTCAAATTCCAGTTGACAGTATTGGCGGTTTGTGTCATAATAAGTGTTTGCAATTCGTTAGTGGGATTGCTGTCAGCATCATCTACATTGATGTTTAATATTGTGGATAGTGTGCTTCCGTAATCTGTTATTGAAAGAGTATTGGTATTTGCATCAAAATTCAGAGCGATATTATATGCGTCCGATACATCACCAATTCTTCTCCACTGTATAGCATCCCAATAGTAAAAAGAACTATCATTTAAATCATACACCAATAGAGATTCATCGCTGCCCTGAGCCGGGCTTATGGCTAAGCGTTGCGCACCGGTTACTCTTGGTAATAAAAAACCTTTATCGGAAGCACTCAATTCAAGAATGGCTTTTTGATTGGGATTCAATGTGCCGATGCCTACATTGTTTTGAGCATCCAGACTACATGCCAGAACCAAAAGGAAAGTTAAACTGCTAATGAATTTATTCATGAGTTGTTTTTTTGATGGTTGAATTAAGGGTAAGGTAATGACATATCAATAGAGATAAATTCTCTGCTAAAAATTTTCATTTTTGAAACTATGCTGAATGCCTATTGAGCGTTATTGAAACTTTACAAAAAGAAAAATAAGAATATAAAAAAAGTAAAAAACATCATAATCAGCAGAAGTGGGTTTTATGAAAATTTTATTGAAACGAAATAAGATTCCAAACTGCGCCATCTGAAACAAAAGTCAACCCATAGTGAGCAGGACCAACTATGTTATAAGCGGCACCGGGAGTTGGGGTGCCTAACCACCTAATTTGGTCGCCCGAACTCGAAGCGAAGGTTTTGGTTCCTGAGCCATATTGTGTTCTGAAAATTAGCATAGCACCAGCACCGGCTGTGGCCGCATTAGGTAATGTTACTGTGTAATCACCACCCCCACCCACATGCACGTAGCAATCGGTTGCATCTAAAGCTGTTGCTCCGGTGATGAGCCGGAAATTTACTTTTATGGCTGTATTAGAAATAGTTCCTCCATTAATATTCACTGCATTGGCATTTTGGTCTGCCATAGAGCCTAAGCCAAGACTTGTTTTAAATCCGGCTGCCGTATTTTTTCTGATATAATTGTCGTTGGAGGAATAAAAAATGTTGTCGGTGTTTCGGATGGTTTGTCCGTGACTCATATTTAAGAATGAAGCAAAACCATAACGAACGTAAGTATCGCCATTCGCATCTCTTTGCACTAAAGCATTTGCGGTATTAGTAGTGGTGTATTGCAAAGTAGATTGAATGGCTCCCGTTGCGTTTCCGGTGAGAATTCTTCCAGAAGTGAATGTCGCTGCTCCGGTTCCACCTCTTTCCACCGGTAGCGTTCCGCTGGTTATATCAGCCGCACTATGTGTATGAGCAGCGGCTGCAGCGCCAATTTCTGTCAAAGTCCACGAAACATTGGCACTACCATTAACACTTTTCCCGGTAGCACCTATGGTAATGGTTCTGGCAGTTCCCCAGTTGGCAGTAGTAATATTTGCCGTTCCGTTAAAAGATGTTCCGTTGATGGTTCTGGCTATTTGAAGACTCGTTGCCGTAGTGGCGTTTCCGGTTACGCTGCCTGTAATATTTCCAAAAATCTGTCCGGCAAAATAAGCGTCTTTGAATCTTTCGGAAGCAGACCCTATATCGAAAGTATTTGTGGCAGCAGGCATTAGATGACCATCGGAAGAAACCGCAAGACGATATGTGTTGTTGGTGCTGAATCTGATGGCATCATTTTCATGATTAGTGATGTTGAGTTGATTACCAATCATTCCTAATACACCGCCATCGGTGCCGGTAGTGCCTGTCGTGTTGTTAAATAAATGTATGTAGCCTTGCCAGCCTGTTCCAGAACCGTAAAGTGAAACAGAGCCGTCTGCCGTAACAGGCGCTGATGAACCTATTCTTAAATTATTATTCACTCTCGCATTTCCATTTACATCGAGCAAAGCGAAAGGTGTTGCGGTGCCAATCCCCACATTGCCTCCTGAAAACAAAGCTGAATAATTGGTAGTGCCTCCGGAAACATTCACTGACAAACCGGTATTCACGGCATTTGTTCCACTCCATGCACCTGTGGACTGAATAAACAAACCTGTTTTTGCTATGGAGGCAGTAGAAGAAGTTACACTGTTACTTAAAATATGCCCAAAATGACTGCTTGTAACTGCTCCTTTCGAATCGGAGTTAATTGCTACTCCATTGTCAAACGACTCAATAATCAATGCAGAACCATTGCCCGCTTCTACTATGTGCACCGCGTTGCCAATATTCGACTCATCAACACGAAGCGCAACAGTATCTGCGCTATTGCCGGTTTCTAAGATATGAACCTTATGTAAAGGACTGAAATTATTGATGCCGATATCGCCTCTTGTATTAAGCACAAAAGAACCTGTGGGTGCTGTCATACTGAAACTTGCCACAGCGCCATCACTTTCAGTATTTTGATTGGCTGATGCTTTTAAAATATTCAAATTTGGTATTGAATTTTGTTGATAGGTGGTAATGCCCATTTGTCCGCAATTGCCTATACGGAAATCCCAGATATTTTCTGAGTTGACACAAGTTGTATTTTCTCTATTGCGCAGTCGCAACAAACCATTTCCCGGAAAAATATGACCTGTATTAACGCTATCTACTATCTCTAATTTTTTTTGAGGGACAATGGTGCCGATGCCCACATTGCCAAAGCCGGTATTTCCATTTCCCTGAATAACAGTTACAGAAGGAATGGTGCTGTTATTGGTAATCATGATGCTGTTGGCGGTGGAATTGGTGAATCCCGAAGTAGGAGCAAATCCCAAAACCATAGTATTGCTCTGTGTGCTTCGAAGATGAGAACCCAGTGCATAAGCATTATTGATATATGCCGATGTGGTTCCGAGAATATTGCTTTCGCCAATAGCAACCGATGCGCTGCTGCCTCCAGTGTGATACACCTGAGTTCTTCTGCCTATGGATATTGCCGCCTGATTCAATCCGCCCTGATTGCCTCCATTCGATTGAGCCACATTTTGGTCGCCAATCGTAATGGCTGATTTACCTATATTGTTAGCACTGAGCGCAATCAATGGAGGTGTCCCGATTTGAATAGCTCCATCATTTTCTATTACAAAAAAAGTGTTATCAATTCCGGGTCCGTTGGAATTATTGACCCGGAATGCTATGTCGGTGTTGATTGCTGATGCGCCATTTATTTCGAGTTTACCGACAGGTGTGGAGGTTCCTATTCCTATATTACCTCCCGACAAAATTCTCATACGCTCTATGTTATTGGTGCCAAGAGTAACCGGTTTGGAATCTGTGGTTCCCAACCAATTTTCACTGCTGCCAATGGCAGAGGTTCCGTAGGCAGCGGGCACAGCAGGCTCGGAAATATTCTGGTTACCGGTGAGTTTCCAATCGAAACCTTCTGTGCCTCCCAACGGTATCCATTTAATACCATTCCAGTAGTAGAAACCCGGGACAACATTATTGGGAGGAGTTCCGGCAGTGGCAGTATTGTAAATCATAGTGCTTGTTTCTGGCGCAGTTACCGGAGCCGCTACATCGGTGGAAGAAAGTGCAATTCGAGGTATCAGAATACCGGCATCAGAGGCAGTGATGTCTAATTTTGCTTTAGGGTTATTAGTGCCAACGCCCACATTTTGTGCGTGAACTGCAAGAGCAGACAATACGATTATAATGAGTAAAAAATTCTTCATAAGCAGGGGATTGCACTGTTTAAAAAATCGTAACGTAAATGTATTTCAAGAGTTTTCGATGTGCTATTTATTTTTCTACTAAACGAAGGTTTCTACGGATGATTTAATTTACTTGTTTTCAACCGAAAACCATAAATTAGCTGTAAAGTTGTATTAATGAAATCGCGAAAATCCACTGGTCGAGACCACTTGTTTCAACTTATTAAATCCTTATCTAAATCAGAGAAAAGACATTTCATTTTATTTTCAGGAGGCGACAGAAATACCTTGTATATGAAGATTTTTTACCTGATTTCGGCTCAAAAACAATATGATGAAGCGGAAGTGAAACATGCGCTTAAAGATTATGATGCCACAAATAATTTTCATGTCGCGAAAAAATACCTTTTTGAAATACTGATGGATAGTCTGATTATTTACCATCGCGACTATTCTGTCAATTTTAAGTTAAAACGAATGCTTCTACAGATAGAGCTTCTCAACAGCAAAGGTTTGTATGAGGTTTCATACAATGTGTTGAAAAGAGCAGAAAGTATTGCTTCAGAACATGAGCGACACATTTATCTACAGGAAATTTATCAGTTGCAGAAATTAAACTTACTCGATTTAATACATAAAGGCTATTCTGAAAACGATTTGAGCAATATTGAAAGAAAAGAAAGCAGCGCGATTTATAACTCTCAGAATATCGAATTTTACAGAACTGCCATCACAGAGTTGTTTTCTGAATATGTAAGAGGCGAAGGCATCAGAAATCCTAAAAAGAACAAGGTTTTCAAACGTATCGAAGCTGAAGATATGTTTCTTAATGAAAATAAAGCTATTTCGGCTGAATCGAAGCTGTTGCTCTTTAACATTAAAGGTTACTATTATTATGAATTGGCTCAGTATGAAAAAAGCATCGGCTACCGAGATAAAGTGATTTCGCTTTTGGAAAAGAATGAAAATTTAAGAAGGGTATTTGATAGAAATTATTTGATAGCGATTCACAACTATAATAACGATTTACGTATGTTGGGCAGATTTGATGAAATGAAGGACAACATTGAAAAATTCAAATCCATTAAAGCAAATGATTTTAGAAATGAAGCCGAACAGTTTAGAAGATATTACATCATGAAAACTGAATTCATTATGGATACCGGAAGGTTTGAGGAAGTGTTGTCGGTAGAAAAAGAATTTCATCAGTTGCTATCGAAATATTCTAAAACCATCAGCAGCACAATCATTCGCATGATTAATTATTACATTGCCCGCTGCTACTTCGGGGCAGGCATGTATGATGAAAGCATTATAAGATTTCTGAAAATAATTAACGAGCCAAAAAGCGAGCGGGAATCTGCTGTTTACGGTTCCTCGCAAATCTGGATGTTGTTGGCACATTTCGAGTTGGGTAATCACAGAATACTACCATATCTTTCCAAATCGGCACAGCGTTACTTCAGGAAAAATAAAATTCTTTTTGCAAATGAAAACCGCATACTTGATTTCTTCAGCAGCGAAAAAAAAACTATTCCTTCAGCATTGCAAGAACGATTGTCAGATTTAAAAACCTTCATTCAAAAAAACACAAATCCCTTAGATGATAAGAGTATGTTTTACACTTCACTGGTAGATTGGTTGGAGAGTAAAATCAGTAATAGGCATATGAGTGTTGTAATAAAAGAAAGAATTAAAATTCGAAAAACTAAAATTTAAAATATCTTCTTCACATTCAACGAATCGTGAAAGCGTTTGGCATTTTGCACATGCTCGGCATGGG